>NZ_JAMPKY010000014.1 GCF_039962255.1 Leptolyngbya subtilissima AS-A7
TGTTATCGATAATCAGTCGATTCAGCTAGCGCACGCCATTGCGCCGTTTCTTGCTCGACGTAAGCGTTTTTCTGAGCAATCGCTTGAAGGGTGTCGGTGCCAAGCGGCAACCGTAGCGGTGGCGCATCCGCATTGGCAAGCTGAAGCATGGCTTGGGCCAGCTTGACCGGGTCTCCCGGTTGCTGGTAGCTCAGTTGGGAGGCGATTTGACGAACCTTACCGACCGTCTCGGCGTAATCGGGAATCTCGGTAGCAGTGCGCTGGAGCGAACTGCCATCGAGGAAATTGGTGCGGAAGTAGCCCGGCTCGACCACCGTGGCATGGATGCCCAGCGGCGCTAATTCATCGTGCAGCGCTTCGGTGATGCCTTCAACGGCAAACTTGGTTGAGGAGTAGACGCCCCATCCCGGCGTAGAGCGATAGCCCCCAATCGACGAAAGGTTGATGATATGTCCAGAGCGGCGCTGACGCATGCTGGGTAGTACCGCACGGGTCATATTCAATAGCCCAAAGACATTCGTGCGATAGACCCGCTCAACCTCTTGGGCGCTGGTTTCTTCAATGCCGCCCAGGATGCCGAATCCAGCATTGTTGACGAGGACATCAATCTGCCCAAAGCGTTCTAGTCCGGCTACCACGGCCGCCTGTACTTGAGCCTCGTCGGTGATGTCCAGGCTGAGCGTCAAGGCATTGGGGTTCGACTCGAATTGCTCCAGATCAGACGTTTTGCGAGCGGTTGCAATAAGTTGATCGCCTGCGGCCAGAACGGCTTTTGCGATTTCGGCCCCAATTCCACGGGACGCACCGGTAATGAACCATGTTTTTTGAGTCATCGGTCTATCTCCTTTATTGCCTTATCCTTTCATTGCCTTTCGGGCATGGGTTCATAGTAGGTTTTGGTGCAAGGGTTATAAATACACAGACCTTGCAGATCATTGCCTAATTGTCTCAAGCAGGAGAGCGGCGCTCAGAAGCATCCTCTCGAGTAGGGGCAGCCAACCGCTGAGCGGGATGTCTATGACACACCGCTCAGCGGTTACAAAGAGCTGCCGAGAGATCGTGATGCTGCTTTGTGGCGCGGGGCAACTAGCCTGAACCAATATCCAAAAAATGCTGAGCCTTTTGTTTGGTGTCTCGGTCTTGCGTATTTGCATACTATGGCCTCGGCTGGATTCTGCCCCCTTCAACGCCTGTTGCCAAACGCTAGGCCGTCCTGATGCCTTAGGGTTCTGTGGCTCCCTGGCCGTTTCCGGCCAGACCTCAGTTAGACTCCCCTAGCCTCAATGACTGTCAAAGGGGTAGACCTTCCCAGGTAAGAACGTGAACTGTCAATGCACCGCCGCGTCATTTACCGTATCCTCCGAACCAAAAGGCTTCGTTGTGTTGTGCCAACTCGCCCCGGGAACTCGGCCTTCTATGACGTTTCTGTCCGTCGGCCCGCACTTTTGCCGCTAGCTTCCTATGCTTTCGGCAGGCTGCGCCAACAGACCCTTGCTCGCGGAAACGCCCTTGCCTTAAGCTAGTGGTTGTCCATCTCTCGGCTCTTATGACTTTCGAGCATTTGGAAAGCTGGTCCTCCCACAGGGGACTTTCACCCCATTAGTTCACGCCCGTGCTGGGCGTACCCAATGCGTTGGTGCGGATGGTACAGAGTTTATTAGTGGGCATTCAAGGCGCTCTGCCGCCGCACAACTTCTTCGTTAGCCTGCTAAATATGTTGTTCAGTTTTCCTAAGTACTTGACATTTTTTAGATAATTGAGTTAGAGAACATATATCAAAACAGAACTTCTCCCGCCATGAGAGTAGCGATCGCCCTTACTACCACTACCACCCCAACTATCCATCTAGGAGGGTCGTAAGGCGCTGCACACAAATACAGTCTTACTACTTTAGTTGCCCTCCAGACAGAATCTGGGGGGCAATGTTTTTGAATGGAAAGGAATGCTCATGTTACTGATGATGCTGCTTGCAATAAATACTAATACCACCACTACCATCACGCCAGGAGGGACGTGACGATTAGATTGCATATGCAATTTTTTCTAAACCCTCCGAGCCAAGATTGGAGGGTTTTTTGTTGCCAAATTACTTTTACATCAGGAGAAACTAAAATGGCGGATCACCGTGAACTTGCAAGAGATATGGACTTGTTTCATTTTGAGGAGCATAGTCCGGGAATGGTGTTTTGGCACTCCCAAGGGTTTCAGCTTTTTCGCAGCATTGAAAACTTGATGCGACAAGTTTATCAAGCCTATAACTTTGAAGAAGTGCGATCGCCCATTGCGCTGAGCCGATCACTCTGGGAACGTTCAGGGCATTGGGAAAAATTTCGCAAGGGGATGTTTGTGGTGGGCAGTGGAGAGCCAGAGGCAGACAATGACTCAGCTCAATCCATCCTCAACCCTGACTATGCGCTCAAGCCCATGTCTTGCCCTGCCCACATCGCCATTTATCAGTCCCACAAGCGCAGCTATCGAGAGCATCCCATGCGATTGATGGAGTTTGGCATGTGTCATCGCAATGAACTCTCTGGAACCTTGTCGGGCTGTATGCGACTACGACAGTTTGTTCAGGATGATGCTCATATCTTCTGCCGAGAATCTGATGTGCAGCATGAAATCGGCAATTTCCTCAAAATGGTGCAGCAGGTCTACGCTGCCTTTGGCTATGACCACTTTTCCTTGCAAATTTCTCTGAGACCTGAGCAACGGCTTGGCTCTGATGACCTCTGGGATCGCGCTGAGTCGTTGTTAATCGAAGCCGTTCAATCACTAGGGCACAGCTACCAATTAGCTCCAAAGGAAGGAGCATTCTACGGGCCAAAACTCGAAATTAGTTTGCAAGATCAGTTGGGGCGATCGTGGCAGTGTGGCACGTTTCAAGTTGATTTTAACCTTCCTCAGGTGTTTGAGTTAGCGTTTGTGAATGAACAGGGAGAACTGGAACGACCTGTCATGCTGCATCAGGCAATTTTAGGGTCGCTAGAGCGGTGGATCGGCATTTTGTTAGAACACCATCGCGGTGTCCTCCCCGTTTGGGCCGCCCCGACACAGATTGCGATCGCCTCTATTTCTAACAAGGCATCTGTCTGGGCAGAAACGATTTTCTCTCGGCTCAAGCAACTGGGGATTAGAGTAGAACTTCACAATCAAGATCGAACAATTAGCAAGAAAATTCGGGACCTCTCCAAACGCAGGGTTCCGTTGATTGCGATTGTGGGTGAGCAGGAAGCTAAGAGCCAAACGTTGAACCTTCGACGTTTGGGTGCTGTCGAACAACAAGAAATCAGCCTTGCTCAACTTGAGCTTATGTTGGCAGATCTTGCCATGCCGAGCGTACGTTTGTCATCCTGATTACCAGAAGAAGATACGCAATTGCAAGCTGCAATAAGATTTAAAGGTTATACCTGAAGTGTTATCAGATTATCGAGCTGGAGAATGAACACAGCGAAAGATCACTATGATCAGCAGATTGCCTCTGTTTATAGTTGGATGACGGGTGCTCCAGAAACAGCACTTAAACGCAATCATGACCTTTTCCGTCAGCTTGGGCTTGATTCAACACCACGGGGATTAGCCATCGATTTAGGAGCAGGATCGGGATTTCAATCCATTCCATTAGCAGAGTTGGGATTCCCAGTCGTTGCTGTGGATTTTTGTGCAGCGTTATTGTCAGAATTGAGTGCTCGTGCCAAGTATCTTCCTGTCCGCACGGTTCACGACGACATTCTTAACTTCTCCAAGCATGTCAAAGAGCAAGCGAAGGTCATTGTTTGCATGGGCGACACGCTGACACATTTGGAGTCATTGAGTTCAGTCCAGTCTTTACTCTTGAACATAAAATGTGCATTGGTTAAAGATGGTAAACTGATTTTGACTTTCCGTGACTACGCTTCTGCAGAGCCTGACAGAACACAGCGTTTTATCCCTGTCCAAAGTGATGAGTCTACAATTCTCACCTGTTTTCTTGAGTATCATGAAGACTTTGTGGAAGTCTACGACCTACTTTATCGAAAGATTGGAGAACAATGGATATTGAATGTTAGTTCTTATCCGAAGTTACGCATCAATAAAAACTGGATTTTTGATCAGCTACAAAAAGAAGGATTTCAAGTGGTTCGGAATGAAACAATCAATGGAATGATATGTATTGCTGCCAATGCACTGGAACTTTGAAGTACACTGGGTTCTAGCAAAAACTATTTGCGTCCGGTGATTGCGCACGTTAGGTTGCCAAATTGCAAGAGTATGACAGAGTTACTGAGATGCAAGAGTATGGCAGGAACAGTTAACAAACGATCATCAAGTTTTGTAGTTGCTATCAGTGGGCCCTCTGGAGCAGGAAAAACTTCTCTGGTGCAGAAAGTGACCTGCTTGTTAGAGGACGCTGTATCTTTCTATTTCGATGACTATGTCTGTGTATCAAAGTATCCTTCAGACTTCTCTCAGTGGATTAGAGAAGGGGCTGATCTTAATCAGTGGGAAACTCTACAGCTCCTCGAAGACTTACAAGCATTACGGCATGGAAAGGCCATTTCTTTGCCCGAGAATCAAGAAATAATTCAATCAGCCAGCTTCATTGTGATCGAAGAGCCGTTTGGTAGAGAACGCGCCAAGATGAGCGAACTAATTGATTTTGTAGCATATATCAACCTTCCGCTAGAAGTTGCCTTGGCACGTCGATTGCTGCGAGACATTGAACAGTGTGTCACTGAAAGAAAGCAAGATATCCTAGCAGCCTATCTCAAAGAATATCTGACAGAATATCTCAATGGTGGCACTCGAGAACTGTATTTTGAAGTAAGTACAAGAGTTTTGCAGAATTGTGATTTGATTCTAAATGGGGTCAACTCTTTGGATGAGTTAGCGAATGAAATAGTGACTGCGATCAAAACAAGGGTGTAGGTTGCCTAATAAGGATCTGGATCTAACCACCTTCGTCAACCCCGATAAATAGAAGTGGTTGTCGCACCTAACCCTTCGCTGCAACGGGCAGCATCAAGATCCTAGCTGTGTCCCAAAGATTACTAACCATCGTTGAGCTTCACCGTTAAGGCGCACAACAACCAACGAGGCAAGAATGATCATTACAGGCGTTCGTGAAAGTGAGAGAGAAGAGTTGCTCAGTTTGGCGGTCAGCACAGGTCTCTTTACGCCCGAAGATGCAGAGGGGCTGCTCGGTGGAATCTTAGACGGGCTTGCGGCTGGAGGGCTCCCAGAAGGCCACATGGCTGTGGCCTGTCGCAAGTCACACGACAGTGAGGCCATAGGCTGGTCCTACTATGCACCTGACCCGTATGCAGAAAATATACTGAATGTGTGGTGGATTGGTGTAGCTCCAGAGCATCATGGAAGCGGTGCAGGACACGTTCTTCTGTTGCACATAGAGAAAGAAGCAAGAGATCAAGGGGTGCGCGTTGTAGTTATTGAGACAAGCGATCAAGCCCCTATGGCTAGAGCTCGTAAGTTCTACGACAAGCAGGGATATGCGGAGAGGGGTCGGATCCCAGATTTCTATGGGCAAGGAGATGCAAAAGTCATCTTTTCGCGCTCACTTGCGAGTGCGCCCTAACGCCGACAATTAACCTATTTCCTGAAGTATGGACTTTAACTAGGCAGAATGGCACGGCTAACAGGTAGCTGAGGTGACTTTTGATCAAGCCGAGTGCTCAATGGCCTTGACTTGCTGAAGGCTTGTGGGTTGAGTAGTTGCCTGCGCGTGCAGCTAGCCAATCTGGCTTAACCCCATGCCTGTACTCACGAAAGAGCTGCTAAGAGGGGTTGTGATGCTGCTTTGTGGCGCGGGACAACCATTCCGCCACGTCTTTTAGCTATTTGGCTCGAACTGCTTCTAGTTTTACCAGCGAGCATAGGGCGACGGAAACGTCGCCAAAAACCTTATTAGCTTTTGCCCAGTAGTTCACGAGTCCTCAGAAAAGCTGTGCGTTGGCCAAATCTGTCGTTTTAGTCAATGCTTGGATTAGAACTGTTCAAATGAGCTTGCCAGCCTAAATTCTCTTCTGCTCTATATCCCTCACCCCCGGATTGTTGATTAGAGCAGGCGGTGGTAGCCTCAAAAGTCGTGAAACCCCTCTTGCTGCTTAGGATGCTTGATTAAGCCATAAAGGGGGCAACTCATTTTGCAAATTAACTGATAGGTGCAGCTATGGCATTACGTCTCAAACTGCCCGCCTGGTCTATAGGGGTGCTCCTCCTGGGGCCAATTCTGACTGGATGTGCTTCAAATTCAACTGAGCCAAGTGCTACTGCGCCAGCCTCCAATGCTTCTGCAGAGCAGATAGTCCTGGCGATTGGAGGAGAGAGTGAGGAAGGGTATGACCCCACGTTAGGCTGGGGCCGCTACGGTTCACCCCTGTTTCAGAGCACCTTGCTGCAGCGCGATGAAAACCTTGAAATCGTCAATGATCTGGCGACCAACTATACGGTCAGCGAAGACGGCAGAACCTGGACGGTGACGATTCGCCAAGACGCTCAGTTTTCTGATGGGGAGCCGCTGACAGCAGCCGATGTTGCCTACACCTTCAACAAGGCAGCAGAGAGCGGCGGCCTGACCGATGTAACGGTACTAGAAGAAGCTGTCGCCACTGACGACTACACGGTAGAGCTGCGGCTGAAGCAGCCCCAAAGCACCTTCGTCAACCGCCTGATCACCGTAGGCATTGTGCCGGAGCACGCCCATGGTCCTGACTATGCTCGCAACCCCATTGGCTCTGGCCCCTATCAACTCGTCCAGTGGGACGAGGGGCAGCAGCTGATTGTCGAAGCCAACCTCAACTATTACGGCGAAGCTCCTGGGATTGGGCAACTCGTTTTTCTATTTACTGAAGAAGACGCGGCCTTTGCGGCCGCCCAGGCGGGACAGGCCCAAGTGGTCAGCGTGCCCCAGTCGCTGGCGGTGCAGAGCATTGAGGGCATGAAGCTCTATGACGTTGCCAGCGTGGATAACCGGGGGCTGATGTTTCCCTTTCCTGACGAGGGGAGTAAGACTACGCCAGACGGTAAACCGGTGGGTAACGCCGTCACCTCAGATCGGGCAATTCGGCAGGCGGTGAACTACGCCGTCGATCGGCAGGCGCTGGTAGATGGAGTGCTGGAGGGTTATGGATCGCCCGCCTACGGCCCAGTCAGCGGCCTGGCTTGGGAGGAACCGAACGCCAATATCGACGATGCTGACCCTGAGCTGGCCCGTCAGATCCTAGCAGACGGGGGCTGGAGCGACAGCAATGGCGATGGTGTCGTTGAAAAAGATGGCTTAAAGGCCGAGTTCACCCTACTTTATCCGGCCAGTGACAGCACCCGTCAGGCCTTGGCGTTGTCGGTCGCGGAGATGCTTAAGCCCGTGGGCATTCAGGTCAATGTCGAGGGCAAGAGCTGGGATGAGATTACCCCCCTAGCGCACAGCAACGCGGTGCTGTTTGGCTGGGGTAGCCACGACCAGACGGAGATGTACAACCTCTATCACAGCAAGGCGGCCCAGGGCGATTTTTACAACGCGGGCTACTACGCTAACCAAGCCATCGACCAAACGCTAGATTTGGCGATGGGTGCCCCTTCAGAGGCAGAAGCGATCGCATTCTGGAAAGCCGCCCAGTGGGATGGCCAGCGAGGGTTCACGGCCAAGGGCGATGCCGCTTGGGCCTGGCTGGTCAACCTTGACCACACCTACTTTGTCCACGAGTGTCTAGACATCGGTCAACCCCAGGTTGAGCCCCACGGCCACGGCTGGCCGATCACCGCCAACATCGCTAGCTGGACCTGGACATGCAATTAAAACCAATTCTGCTGTTTTTCAGCTACAAGCTGGTGCGGCTGGCGCTGCTGCTGGTCGCCGTAGCAGTGCTGACCTTTGGGCTGATGAGTCTGTCACCGATTGATCCGGTGCAAGCCTATGTTGGGGCCGACATGCTGCAGGTCAGTGCCACTCAGCGAGAGCTGATCGCCCAGCGCTGGGGCCTGGATCAGCCAATGATTGTGCGCTTTTGGGACTGGTTTGGGCAGATCATTCAGGGCAACTGGGGCACCTCAATGGTGTTTAACCAACCGGTTTTGCAGGTGATCGGCCAGCGGTTTCAGGTGTCGCTACAGCTGCTTGCGATCGCATGGCTCGTTTCTGGTCTGCTGGGGCTAGTGCTGGGTGTGCTAGCCGGAGCCTTTGAGGGCACCTGGATTGACCGGGGCATTCGCCTCTATGCCTACACCCTGGCCTCATCGCCAACATTTTGGGTGGCGCTGCTGCTGCTGATTTTCTTTTCGGTGTCGCTGCGGCTTACCCCAATTTGCTGTGCCGCTCCGCCCGGTGTGCTGGCCCAAAACGTTACTTTCTGGCAGCATCTGCACCACCTACTGCTGCCCGCCCTCGCCCTGAGCATCATCGGCATTGCCAACATTGCCCTGCACACCCGCCAGAAGCTGATCGATGTGCTGCACAGCGACTATGTGCTGTTTGCCCGCGCTCAGGGCGAAAGCCTTTGGGGCATCTTGCAGCACCACGGACTGAGGAACATCCTGCTGCCCGCATTAACCCTGCAATTTGCTTCTCTCAGTGAGCTGTTTGGTGGCTCGGTGCTGGTGGAGCAGGTGTTTGCCTATCCGGGGCTGGGGCAGGCGACCGTGCAGGCGGCTCTGCGCAGCGATGTGCCGCTGCTGGTGGGCATCGTTTTCTTCAGTGCCCTGTTTGTCTACGCCGGAAATACCCTGGCCGATTTGTCTTACCAGGTGATTGACCCACGTATCCGCATTGGCGGCAGGAGGACCGCATGACCACCCTTGCACCTCCTCAGATCCGCGCTGCCAAACAGCGGAGCAATCGGCGGCAACGAACTCTTTGGACCATTGGGCTGTGTGCCTTCTTTTTAGCGGCCATCATCTTCAGCACCTGGGTGATTGGCGATGCTGGACTTAGCCCGGTATTGACCCAGCGCAACCAGCCTCCCTCCTTAGCCCATCCCTTTGGCACCGACTGGCTGGGGCGAGACATGCTGACGCGATCGCTCCACGGCATGTCCCTTAGTCTGCGGGTGGGTCTGCTGGCCGCCACCTCCAGTGCGCTGATCGCTACTTTGCTGGGGTTGGCGGCAGGCACGTTGGGCGGCTGGGTTGATGCCGTCATCTGCTGGATTATCGACGTGTGCTTTAGCCTGCCCCACCTGGTGCTGCTGATTTTAGTTGCCTTTGCGGTCGGGGGCGGAACGCGGGGCGTAATCATTGCCGTAGCGCTGACCCACTGGCCTAGTCTGGCCCGCGTCATTCGGGCAGAGGTGTTGCAGGTCAACAGCTCCGACTACGTGCAGCTCTCTCACCGGCTGGGTCGCTCTCCCGCCTGGATTGCCCGCCACCACATGGTGCCCCACGTCATTCCTCAGCTGCTGGTGGGGCTGATTCTGCTGTTTCCCCATGCCATTTTGCACGAGGCAGCGCTGTCGTTTATCGGCATTGGCATTTCGCCCCACCTGCCCGCCATTGGCATCATTTTGGCGGAGTCGATGCGCCACCTATCTACCGGCTACTGGTGGTTGGGGGTGATGCCCGGTTTGCTGCTGCTGCTGTCGGTCAAAGCCTTTGACTGGCTGGGCGAAAATTTGCGGGCGTTGCTTGATCCGAAGACGAGTCAGGGGTAGCTATGCTGTCAGTTTCAAATCTCAGCGTTACGTTTACTCAGTACGAGCAGGGGCTGCGCCGCAAGCAGCTAACAGTGATCACTGACCTAGATTTAGAGGTCAAAGCCGGAGAAGTGGTGGCGGTGGTGGGCGCTAGCGGGTCGGGTAAGAGCCTGCTGGCCCACGCCATTTTGGGCATTTTGCCGGAGAACGCGACCGTCGGTGGCACGATGCTGTTTCAGGGTCAGCCGCTGACGCCCCAACGGTGTCAGCAACTGCGCGGCAAGGCCATTGCTCTGATTCCTCAGTCAGTGGGCTATCTCGATCCGCTCATGCAGGTGGGGAAGCAGGTGCAGCGGGTAGCTCAGCTCAACGGGCTGGCCAAATCAGCGGCTCGAACGGCGGTGAAGCAAACCTTTCAGCGCTACGACCTGCCGCCCCAGACAGGTCGCTGCTACCCGTTTCAGGTCTCAGGGGGCATGGCACGGCGGGTGCTGGTGTCTACGGCGGTGGTCAGTCAGGCCGATCTGGTCATCGCCGACGAACCCACGCCTGGCCTGCACCCGGATGTGGTGATCGAAACGCTAAACCACCTGCGGGAGCTGTCTCAGGAAGGGCGCGGGGTGATTTTGATTACCCATGACATCGAAGCGGCGCTGCTGATAGCCGATCGGGTAGCGGTGTTTTACGCCGGCACGACGGCAGAGATTGCTTCGGCTCAGGACTTTGCCACCGGGAACTTGCGCCACCCCTACACCCAGGCGCTCTGGCGATCGCTGCCCCAAAACGATTTCACGCCGGTGCAGGGTAACCAGCCCAGCCCTGAGGCGCTGCCGGTAGGCTGCCTGTTTAGCGATCGCTGCCCCTGGATGACAGAGGCCTGTCTGCCAGAGCGACCAGTGCTGCGGATGGTACGAAGTGGTTTAGTGAGGTGCATTCATGCTGACCGGTGAAGACCTTTGGTTTCGCTATGCGCCCCAGCTGCCCTGGGTGGTGCAGGCTCAGTCTCTGGCCGTGAAACCGGGTGAAGTGGTCGGACTAATGGCCCCTTCTGGTTTTGGTAAAACAACTCTGGCCAAGCTGCTGGCGGGCTATTTGATGCCCACCCGCGGCAGGGTGAGCTTAGACGAACAGCCGCTTCCCGCCCGGCGGTACTGCCCAGTGCAGCTCGTTTTTCAAAATCCGGAGCTGGCGGTCAACCCGCGCTGGCGCATTGACCAAATTTTGCGCGAAGGCCATCCCCCCCAGATGCATCAGCTCGATGCCCTAGGCATTCACCCTGGCTGGCTCAGCCGCTACCCCCATGAGCTGAGCGGCGGTGAGCTGCAGCGAATTGCGATCGCCCGCACCCTCAACCCTCAAACTCGCTACCTGATCGCCGACGAAATGACGGCCATGCTCGATGCCAACACCCAGGCGCTGATCTGGCAGGCCGTTTTGGCCTACACCCATTCCCATCAGATCGGGGTTTTGGTAGTCAGTCACGATTGGCCTCTGATGAGGCGGCTGTGCGATCGAATCCTCGATTTGGCGGCCACACAAAACCACAGCACCCTAATTTCTCAGTAGCCGCAGCCTGCTCAGCGTCGAGCCTTCGTGCCCCAGCACGCCCAAGGGCAGCGTCAGATTGCCTGCAAAATTCGAAATCAGCAGAAGTACGACAAACCCAAGGGCAAACACTATGTTTTGCTTGACCACGTTCTGGGCCCGACGGCCTAGCCGAATCGCGTGCTCTAGGTGCTCCAAGCGATCGGCCATCAGCACAACGTCTGCGGTTTCAAGCGCCGCGTCGCTGCCTGCGGTTACGCCTAACCACCAAGCCGAGGGCAGCTCCATTGGCCTTGGCGAAATTGAGTCAAGGGTCACGCAAATTAGGCGGCGGGTGAAGATTTTGGGAACTCAGTGGGACGAAGACAACGTGCAGCGGGTGCTGCGACAGCAGTGCGCGTATTTAAACAATTACTTCTCAAAATGAGTCTTGCAAGACTGGGCTGCCCCCGTTCACCGGGTGCATTATCTTGCTCTGACGCAGATGTTGCAGAAGGTCAGTTGTGTTGCAACAGCCTAAGGCAGCGAACGCTATTGAGTACTACTTAATCGATGCGATGCGATTGAAGTTTAATGGGCTATCACTAATAAATAAATCTGGCTTTTGACCTCAGAAACTAACTTAGTTTTTCTTCTGCTTACCTTAAACAAAATGAATCGATGGTTAAGTTTAGCTTTAGAGGAAATTAACGCTGTTAAATGTAATTAAAAATGTAAGTTCGTCTGAGAAAAAACAATTAATCTACGCCTTTTGGAAGAGAGGCGAGCAAAACCATTAAGATACTCTAAGCATGCTTGAATCGCGATGTTTGAATCAGTTTTGCGCTCATTTATCACAATCAAAATAATTGAGAGACAAACATGTTTATCTTAAAGCAACTAAGCCGCAAACTATTCAGCTATTTGAGTCTTGTACTTTTAGTTTTAACATTACTCGTTTTTCCACCTGAGTTTCCTACTCAGTTTTCATTTTTGAATTTGCCTGCTATTGCATCTAGCGTCAGTGCTCAGACGACTCAACCTGGAGATAACGAGTCTGAATCTAGTGCTCCTCAACAACCTGAGCTTCCTTTGAGCCAGGAAAAACAAGGGGAAAATTCGATCGGCTTCTTCAAAATGATAATGGGTGCGCTCGCAGGTTTAGTGTTGTTTATTTATGGTGTTACGCGATTAGCTGAGGGATTAGAAGACATGGGAGAAGAACGGATGAAACGCCTCCTCAGCAAATTCACTACGAATCGCTTTGCAGGGGTTGCAACTGGAGTCGTCGCCACAACATTCTTGGAATCATCATCCGTCACAATTATTCTGGTGATTGCGATGGTAAGTGCTAGCATTCTTACCTTTGTACAATCCCTTGGGGTTGTACTGGGTTCCAATATTGGTACAGCAGTCGGAGCACAAATTATTTCTCTCAATATCGAATTGTATGTTCCTATTTTAATGTTTAGCGGTCTGCTGGTGTTCTTCTTAGGCAGAACGGTCCGTATTAAATCTATTGGTATCGTTTTGCTCGGGTTTGGATTGATGTTTTACGGGCTTGAAGCGATCAACTCAGCCATGGAGCCGTTTCGAGATTACGAACCGTTCTTAAACTGGATGGAAAGGCTGGGTCGTAATCCCATTCTAGGGGCTTTGGTGGGGGCTATCTTTACGGTGATTATTCAATCTTCTTCAGCCACAGTCGCGATCGTAGTGACATTAGCAGGCTCCGGTTTAATTGCTTTGCCTGCTGGAATTGCAATTATGCTGGGTGCAGAAGTTGGAACCTGTGCTGATACTCTGATTGCTACGATTGGACGGGGAAGTGCTGCGTTGCGAACGGGTCTATTTCACCTCTTATTTAACCTCAGTAGTGCCGCTGTGGGAATTCTTTTAGCGCCACAACTAGCTCAATTAGCTCAAACAATTTCTGGTGATGACGTTGGACGGCAGATTGCGAATGCTCAAATGCTATTTAATATCATTGGCGCTGCTGCTGTCATCGGTTTTTTGCCAATCATTGCACGGGCGCTAGAAAAGCTAGTTCCAGAAACTGATGCAGATCGTGAACGGCAGCAACGCCAGCTCGAAAAACAGCAAGCGAATGCTAAAAACCCGCAGGCTGAACCTCTCACTCGTTAAACATGCCTTATACCTTAGCCAAGGCTTCTGAGCTAAGGGGCTTCAATTAGCTCCTTAGCTCTTCATGGTCCACTAGCCTTAATTCAGTGCCACTCAGGATACAGCGTGCTTTCTAAGAGACAAAGCTCAGTCTGGAGAGCGATTAACCAGCAGGTCAAACTGACCTCTTCCCACATCCAGCTTGTCTTGATCTTCCTGCACAATTTCATCAATGTTTTCTACTCCGGAATCTGCCGAAGTTTGAGATGAGTCCTCCTGCTGCATCTTGTTTAGGGTCTCGTCACCCAGGGGTTGACGAGTCTGGCTTGTGGTTGGTGGCTGCATGACACTTTCGAGCCCCAAAGGTTTTTGGCTATCGTTATCTAAATTTTTGTTTTCCACTTTTAATACCACTAAATTCTTATTTTTATACTTGCTCTAGTGCTCTAATTTTTTATCAATCTAAAGTCGGATTAATTTGGCTCTAAATGTACATTTGAAATTAATGTTCGATGGCTAAACATCTCAAACCCATTTTCACTTGCTATGAAGACTCCCTTATTTTCACCGCTGGAGGCACTGGTCTATTAAGAAGAGATGCAAAGAACCCCTAGCAATAAGGCTAGGGGCTGAGGTGAAATTTTGCTAAGGCTATTGTGCCTCAAGCTGCTTCAGGACAGCGATCGCGCTTTGGATGCCCCCATAGGCTTTATCTATCAATGCGGCCTGGGTTTTGTCGGCGGGTTCAGTATGCAGGATGCGGTTGAGAATTTGCTCTAGGGTCTGAATGTCGGCGTCTATTTGATACCTTACCAGTGTGGTCTAACCTGAACTATCCCATTGCTCTAAGGGCGGTGTTGCTGAGGGTTTGCGCGTTTTTTGCCCAAACCTTGGCGTACTATGGGCTCCTGCGCGATCGCCCCGATGAGGGGCATAGCAATGGTGGTCTATCCAAAGCTAACCCTAGGTAGAGTGTTGACTTGTGATTCTGCTGCTCTCAGCTCACGACGATTTACCTTGGAGCTTTTGGACAGTGCTCCAAAAAGCGTTCTCAAGTTGGGATGATACAGCTAGACCATCTAGTTCTCTCATCAACGCTTCAGCAGTCCCCGTGTCCCCGTCGTTCGAGGCTTGGGTATAGGCTTCTAGCAAAATACAAAATTCGTTGTTCACCGTTTGCCACCGCTCTGGTACTGCGTCAGGTTGATTTCTCCTCTACGAGATAACACTTGTAGTTATTGAGGAACCATGACCGAACGGCGGATTTCACAGGAAGTCTTACTAGTGGTGCTGACTGCGCTGGCAATCAAGCACCTGTACTAAAGAAGGCGCTGGGCAGGGTGGGTTGAGTAGTTGTCTGCGCACGCAATCAGCCGATCTGGCTTACCCCATGCCTGTACTCACGAAAGATCTGCCAAGAGAGACTGTGATGCTGCTTTACGGCGCGGACAACTAGTCTAGGCCACTTTTCGCCCTGCCCCTGCTATCGCACCCACATGCTGAGTACCATAAGCTCAGCACCGGCGATCACTATGCGGTAATGAGGTGTCCAAATTGTGGAGACGGTGGACGCCAGATCAGCGACAGCTACAGGGGAAATTGCCTTAAGGTTGAGGCTGTGGGAGCAATTGACCGGCCCCAAGACAGAAGGCGGCAAGCGCATCGTGGCACAGAATGCTAATAAGCATGGCCAGCGATCGCGAGCGCTATCGAGCGCCAGCAGCAGTTTAACGCTGCACTGAGAGAGCTTAGAGGATTGCTCGATGGCTTAAGTATTTAGGCTACGGTTGACCCCGGTGCAAATGCCCCATGCCCCCAGGGAGAGTTCCCAGGCGGGCACTAAGGCGGCAGCCATGCAGCAATCATCATTTAAAGGCAGGGTCATGGAAACGGCAAAAATCTACGATGAGGCACTCCAACTTTGGGGTGCAGAGGCAGTGGTCGCGATCGCCCTTTGCGAGGCAGCTGAGCTAACGGCTGCGATCATTCAGCATGAATTGCAGGGGTGCGACGACCTCTCCGTCAAGGAGAAGATCGTCGATGTTTCAATTATGTCGGAGCAACTTGGTCTAATCTGCAGCCCAGCCGCTGCTCTACTCTTGCCAGAAGGAGCGACACCCACGCTTTTGCTAACCAAGGCCATGAGCATCTTTGCTCAGCCTAGCTCCCTCAATTCGGCGAGTACTCAAGAGGCTCTTCGCAGCCTCCTGAGTGCGTGTGACATGTTATGGCCCGACCGCGAATCCACTGAAGAATTTCGGCAGATGAAAGCAGATAAGCTGGGTCGTCTTTATGAGAAAGTTTGCGCTGAAACCAACCGGCAAGCACTGGGAATTGCCGAGCAGTCAACCACCTCTGAGAATCATTTAGGTGTAGCTTTCACCGAAAACTTAAACACATTGCCGCTCCAGCTCCAAAAAACTGGTGCCTAGTCAGCCAGCTTCGCTGTCGCTGGTGCTGTGGCTAGCACCAGCGGCAGCGAAACTCCCCTAGCGACTCCCAATTTCACTGAAGCGAAAATGAAAGGCTGCCCAGTGGTGAGCCGCTATAGGTAAGGCTGGAGCGATCGCCAGGGTCTGACGCTATGCAATGCAGCCGGAGGGCAACCGGCCCACAGTGGCGACTGGTTTCCGTTGCTCAATCATGCTCTGAGCCTGTCGTTCAACTTCAACTTCTTGACCTGATTTATATCTCGGCGAAGTAACCGAAGAGGGATTAATCTTAAGCCTCCCCAGACGACTTTAGTGGCAGAGCCTGTCTCTAAAAACTGGCCTATTGATTAGGGGCAATTTCAACTTGTGACGGAGCATTGCACCGGCCAGTACCCTCTACAGTGAAAGCCACACTGGAAGGGGGAAAAAGATCACTATCCTGGCTCGGTCGCTGGTCGCGTGAGCAGGGGTATGACCTGCAGGCAAAACCATTTTGATGGCTGGGTCCCACGCGGATTAGGGCTGGCATGGCACGTCAGCTAGTTAAGGCCTGTGCTCGGCTGGCGATTTGCGCGGGATGATGCCGAACTGGAGCGGGCGCGCACCAAACTGACGCAGAGGAAACGGCTGGCAGAGATCTGATAAAGAGGTGAAGAACCATGCCTAACGATACAAGCACAACCCTTGCCGATACTGTGCGGCAGGTCGCCCACCCCCTGAGGGGAAATGCTTCAGATTACGATCCGTTGATGAATTGGGTAGGGGATGCTCGTCTGGTGCTGCTGGGCGAAGCCACCCACGGCACCCACGAGTTTTATGCCCAACGGGCAGAAATCACCCAGCGGTTAATTCAGGAAAAAGGCTTTACAGCGGTGGCCGTAGAGGCAGATTTCCCCGATGGCTACCGGGCGAATCGCTTTATTCGCGGCATTGGGGAAGATTCAACGCCTGAAGAAGCCCTGCGGGGCTTTCAAAAGTTTCCAACCTGGATGTGGCGCAATACCGATGTCGTGCATTTTGTGGGCTGGTTACGGCAGTACAACGAGGCTTTGGCGGCCGACAGGCCCAAGGTTGGCTTCTACGGGCTCGATCTTTATAGTCTGTATGCCTCTATGGGCGAGGTGCTCAAGTATTTGGAACAGGTTGATCCAGAGGCGGCCCAACGGGCTCGCGATCGCTATGCCTGCTTCGAGCAGTTTGAGCAAGATTCTCAGGAATACGGTTTTGCGGCCAGCTTCGACTTAGAAGCATCCTGCCGCGATGAAACCGTGAATCAGCTGCGAGACTTGCAGCAGCAAACGGCAAAATATCTCCAAAGCGACAGTCAAATGGCGGCAGATGAGTTCTTCTATGCCGAGCAAAACGCGCGGCTGGTGAAAAACGCTGAGGAGTATTATCGCTCAATGTTTCAGGGTCGAATTAACTCATGGAACGTGCGCGATCGCCATATGGCAGAAACCCTAGAGCAATTGATGGCTCATTTGGAGCGCCAAGGCAATCCAAGCAAGATCGTAGTTTGGGAACACAACTCCCACTTAGGCGATGCCCGCGCTACCGATCTGGGACGAGTCGGGGAATGTTGGCCAGCTGGTGCGCGAACGCTACGGCAATGAAGCGGTTCTAGTTGGTTTCACGACCTACACGGGCACCGTGACGGCAGCCTCCAACTGGGGCGACCTACCTCAATTTAAGCCGGTTAACCCAGCCCTTCCAGACAGTTATGAGGCTCTGTTTCACGACACCGGCTTGCCCCGGTTTCTGCTGAACTTGCGGGATCAAAACCAGGCCGTTACCGAACTGAACCAGAACCGGCTAGAGCGGGCCATTGGTGTGATTTATCGACCTGAAACCGAGCGCAGCAGCCACTACTTCTATGCCCATCTGCCCGCTCAGTTTGATGCTATCATTTACATCGACGAGACCCAAGCCGTGCAGCCCCTCGATCTGGCTCCGCCTGAAACAGGGGAGATTCCCGAAACGTTTCCCTCAGCCCTTTAGAGCATTGCGGTTTGACTAGCAGCCAGCAACGCTGCAAACAAGCCAAACTCCAGCAGGGGAGACAGTATAAACCAATCTACTTGGATGTTGAGTACTACTCAACACCTCTAACCTTTGAATATGTGGGGCCTACAGGGGTGTCGTTGGTATTTGTTGAGCAGGTTTTTACTGCTTCATTCCAACCTGCCCATTCTCAATGGGCAAAAAGCCAAAAATAAAAACACCAGGTTCTAAGTGATCGATAGATCACTATGACCGCTTACACCATACAGAGAGAGAGAATCAGGTAGATCACTTAAGTGATCTACCTGATCTATAGTTCAGGTATGCTTACCCATAGATCGCTTGCAGGTCTATGGGCGAAGAAGCTCTGTACCAGCTGAAAAATGTCCAGCTGAGTGTCAAGTTTGTTCTGTTGAACCCTAAATGTACAGTGACACGTTATTTGTCATCGGGTCAAATTGGTGTCGTCAGCCTAAAACCCTTTATTTTCCTGCGTTTCAAGTGCTGCCCTAGGTATTTTAGCTCTCTTCATGGTCTGTGGATGCGTGACACATAGACTGTCGTCTTCCGAAAAAGTGCCACACTGCTTGTCGGCTTTCTTCAAAGCCCAAATTAGACGAGTGACAGAATGAGTGTCGCTTTCTGCTCAAATGACATACAATACGCATGAACTACTTACCCTGCTTGTCCTAACGATTGAAGTAGTTGCCTTTTTTGATTACGAGGACTAGCGTGGCGGGGTGACCCATCAACGACTCGCGGCCTGGCGCGTGAGCAGAGTTGATAAGTATGTAGGCAACACCGGCCAAGAGGCTATGGATGACGTGGTCATTGTCTACTGTGCTTATGGGCCGCTGCTAGAGAATGAGAATCCTTGGGTAGAAACGGGCTCCGGCGATCGTCTCTCCCGATTCCTTTGGGGGTGATGTGGCAGGTTATGAGGCATGGAAGTCTCGCCAGGTCGTGACGGTTTAAGCCTGTTAAGGGCCTATTGGCCTTTTCTCTGAACGCGCTGATCGCCCAAAACGATACTGGCTCAAGCTGTTGATACCCACAGGCTGAGTTGTGTCCCACCTGCGAGGATCGGGTGCGTGGCACGATTGCGACGTCCTATTTATTCTAGGTAGCCTTCTAGACCTGCGACTAAGACTTTGGCAACGGGATGATCGATTGCTTCTTCAAAGGCGGTTTTGCCTGCTTGTTTGAGGGCGTTGAGGGCGCGACTTTGAATAGTGGTGTTGCCTTCGAGGGCTTCAAGGACTCTATCGGAGAGTTTGCGCTTGCCGGATGGGGTGGTGGTGTCGTAATCGGCGGAAAGTTGATTAATTAGGGCTTTGATATCTTGGGCGGCTTGGGCAAGGTTTTGCGTGTTGACGATTTTGTTGCCTGCGATCGCATCACCTTCAACGGTGTGAATCTGCATTTTGTTGCCTGCAACTTTGTCACCCACGACTTTGTCGCCATCGATGCGATCGCCCTGCCAGATTTTATCGTTACTCATAGCTTGCTCCTGTTGATTTTTGTTATTAATGGGAACCGTTAGTGCAATATTAACTGTTGAATGATCTTGTGAAGGGCGATTGCGCTTCCGCTTTTTTCCTGACAATTTCTTAGGGAACAACTCAGATTCAAGAAATTTACCGATCGCATCATCGATCAAACTAAAGACATCGACTTTGAGATAAGGAGGTTTGTCACATTCAATTTCGTAGGTTTTATTTTGAATTCTTTCTTGTAATTTTTGAAGTACATACGCATGGGGATTTTGAGAACCTTTGCAAGCTTGGCAATTGCAGGGGATTAATTCTTGATAGCGAAGTCTTTCGTAAGAATCGTGGATTTTATTAAATTCGTGGCGAATGCGGGTAAGTAGTTCTTTCTTGGGAAAACCGGACACACGAATACAAATTTCGTTTTTATAATAGGCTTCAATAACTTCAGCACGGGCATTTTCATCGGCAAGAATGACGCCATCTTTCCAAACGAGGTCGCGTTCAATTAACCTGTGCATTTCGACGACAAAGCGAATGAGCATTCCCTTGGGCATGAAGTCATAATGGTAACGCAGGATTAGATTGTCGTTTTCATTCCAAACGTATTCGGGTTGGTTAAGAGATAGAAGCTGGGGGGCGATGTAAGTGCGGGGGCGATGCGGGATTTCGTAGCAGAGTTTAAACCGCATCATCAGCTGCAATAGTTCATCGCGCATATCTGTATATTGATCGTCTGCCCAGATTTCTGCTAGGTCGTCGTGGCTGAAATGTCCAAGGGTTTGTTGGACTCTTGGGGTGTCGAGAACTTTGTAAACAGCGGTGGTGCCCCATTCGGGTTTGAGGATGATCCAGTTTTTGAGAATGGGGTCGTCTTGGAAGTGGAGACAAACACCGAGGTCATGAAGATATCCACTGAGTTGGAGTTTGTCTTCACGGCGTTTGAAGCCGTTGATATCGCAGAGCGATAGGAATTCGGATTGGGTCATGTAATCTCGAGGGTCTGCTTCAAGTTCTTCGCGAACTCGCACCCAGGTTTTAGGCAGGGGTTGCCCAATATGGGGGAGCTGACCAATGTGGTGTTTGACAGCATTGAGGATTTCGGCAAGTCCGCGATTGTTGGGGTTGGCAAGGTTAGTGGGGAGGATTTTTTCGAGTTTAGGAAAGCGTCCGCGCAGTTGATTTTCGTTGATTTGACAGAGGCGGTCTTGTTTTTCGTTTTTAACAATTAGTATGGGACTAGCTTCACTGAGGAGTTCGACGACTTCGAGCCAATAGTTAAAGTCAGTGTTGTCTTGTCGGGTATCGGCGACAAGGAGATACAGAGATCGCTTGGTGAGAAAGAATTGGTGGGTAGTATGATAAATTTCTTGCCCTCCAAAGTCCCAGATGTTGATGCGGAAAGAGTTACCACTGGTGTGAGGAAAGTCAAAACGGAGAACATCAATACCTTCAGTCGATTTCTCGGGAGTGGGACTGCCTTCAAGTTTGAGCTTATAGTTGGAGTCAATAAGTTTATTAGCAAGGCTAGTTTTTCCCACTCCGCCTTCACCAATAATAAGGAGCTTGGCTTCGTAAATATAATCAGTGCTCTCTTCTAAACGTTGCAGATAGTAATCACGGACTATAAGCCCACCTTTGATTACAATTTCGGGAGGCAGCTGAGTTAGAGTATTGCCCCCTAGATTTAAAGACTTTAAATTTGTTAAATGCCCGATCTCCTCTGGTAACACCGTGAGTTGGTTAAAACGAAGGTCGAGGGAGGTGAGGTCGATTAACTGGCCGATCTCCTCCGGTAACGCCGTGAGTTGGTTAGAGCGGAGGCTGAGGGAGGTGAGGTTGGTTAACTGCCCGATCGACTCCGGTAACGCCGTGAGTTGGTTAGAGCTGAGGTCGAGGAAGGTAAGGCTGGTTAACTGGTCGATCCACTCTGGTAACGCTGTGAGTTGGTTAAAGCGGAGGTTGAGGGAGGTGAGATTAGTTAACTGCCCAATCGGCTCCGGTAACGCCGTGAGTTGGTTAGAGCTGAGGTTGAGGGAAGTGAGATTGGTTAACTGCCCGATCGACTCCAGTAACGCCATAAGCTGGTTAGAGCGGAGGTTGAGGGAGGTGAGGTTGGTTAACTGCCCGATCGACTCCGGTAGCGCCGTGAGTTGGTTAGAGTGGAGGGTGAGAGAGGTGAGACTGGTTAACTGCCCAATCGACTCCGGTAGCACCGTGAGTTGGTTAGAGTGGAGGGTGAGAGAGGTGAGGCTGGTCAACTGCCCAATCGACTCTGGTAACGCTGTGAGTTGCTTAGAGTGGAGGTTGAGGGAGGAGAGGCTGGTTAACTGCCCAATCGACTCCGGTAACGCTATGAGTTGGTTATGGCTGAGGTTGAGGGAGGTAAGTTTGGTTAACTGCCCAATCGACTCCGGTAACGCTGTGAGTTGGTTATAGCCTAAGTTGAGGGAGGTAAGTTTGGTTAACTGCCCAATCGACTCCGGTAACGTCGATAGCCCCATTCCAGCCAGAGCCAGTTCTTCCCACTGTTCCTCGGCAGCCTGGGCGATAAGGGATAGTACTAATGGGCGTTCCACGGGGCGTTCCCAAAGATACTGTGGTTATTCTGGCATTCCCAAAGATACTATGGTTATTCTGGCATTCCCAATCATAACTACCCATTGCTTGGGGTTCAGGAGCCAGCGGCATCCGGTCGACAACTTGAAGCGCACACAGTCGGTGTAGTGGCAGTAGTAATAATTCTCTGCAAAGCCCTTCAGAATGCCCTGCATTTCATCCTTGGTAAAAGCCTTACGCTTTTGCTGAGGCGGATTTCTGAGTCGCATATCTGCCCAGGGGTTATCTGTTAGCAGCCCCTTCTCAATACCCCCAGAGCCATGCTGAATCCAAAAGATCCAGTCGCTCTTTAGCTGTTCTGGGTGCCAAGTTCTCCATGAGGTAGGCAATAAATTCCGGGGCCTCATCTTTTTCAACAGCGCGATCGCCAAAATACTATTTCAACCAAGTCACCAGGCCTCGGTACTTTTCAAGAGTACGAGTCTGCATCTGTTTAGCCTTCCACTCGATATACCGCTTGAAGAGGCCAACCGCCTCGCTCGCCTAGAGCTGCTGGCTGCGATCACCCTTGTACCTGGACAACTTTGGGTCACAATCGCCGAAAACGATGTCCAGAGGAATCTGATTAGCTCGCTGCTGCGCTACCGCCAGATTCACCGGGTCATGGCGTAGGCCCAGGCTCATCGTCTTGCGCTGCCCCTGGTGCCGCCACCTCAGGCGAATCCAGCAGTCTATGTCCTCAATTGAAACTTCACCTTTAGGAGTTCTAGCCATTTTGGGTACCCATTCTGTACCCATCGAAGTGCTAAAACCCTGATTGTTCCGTTTAAATTCGTTAAGCACATACCCATTCTTGGGTGCGATCACACCTAATGAGCAATCGCTAAATGCCTTGGAACGTAAGCTTTTCAGGTGTACAGTGGCTCACTATTTATCATTGGGTCAAATTAATGTCTTCAGCCTGAATCAAAGCCCAAATTAGACGAGTGACGGAATGAGTGTCGCTTTCTGCCTAAACAGCGTACAATACGCATGAACTACTTATTCTACTTGTCGCAACGATTGAAGTGGATGAGGGTTAGTTGGCTTTTTGGATTAGAGGGCTAGCTCAATGGTGTTGGATATATCCCAAAGGGATTTGGAGCAGCCGATAGAAGAAGTGCTTTCTGCTCAGAGAGACCCTGATCAATCGGAAGGCATCACGATTGTTGAACAGTTAGACGAAGAGGCCCAACGCAAGCTGGAGGTGATTCAGTCGTTGCTAGAGCCATGCGATCGCGCCACCTACGGAGAAAAGCTGCGAGAAGCGGCTGACAAATTAAGCTGCACTGTCAGAACGGTGCAGCGGTTAGTTAAGCGGTGGGAGGTTGAAGGGGTTTCAGCTCTGATGACCTCTGGTAGAGCTGACCAGGGTAAGCACCGAATCTCAGAGTTCTGGCAAGACTTCATCATTAAGACTTACGAGGCAGGCAACAAGGGCAGTAAGCGCATGAAGCCCAAGCAAGTTGCCGTCAGAGTGCAGGTCAAGGCGCGTGAAATAGGGGATAAAAAGCCTCCTAGCTACAAGACCGTGCTAAGGGTACTGCAGCCCATTATTGAGCGGAAGGAAAAAGCTAAGAGCATTCGTAGCCCAGGGTGGAGGGGATCGACGCTATCGGTCACGACTCGCGAGGGGCAAGATCTCTCGATCGAATACAGTAACCATGTGTGGCAGTGCGATCATACCCGCGCCGATGTAATGCTGGTTGACCAGTACGGAGAGGTGCTGGGGCGACCTTGGCTGACAACTGTTATCGACACCTACTCACGCTGCATTATGGGCATCAACCTGGGGTTTGATGCGCCTAGCTCTCAGGTGGTAGCCCTGGCTATGCGACACGCTATTTTGCCGAAACGACACGGGCCCGAGTACAAGCTCAACTGTGACTGGGGCACGTTTGGCAAGCCCGACCATTTCTATACTGATGGCGGTAAAGACTTTCGCTCTAATCATCTCCAACGCATTGGGGCAGATTTAGGGTTTGCCTGTCATTTGCGCGATCGCCCCTCGGAAGGTGGTGTCGTGGAGCGGCCTTTTCGCACGTTGAATGATCAGTTGTTTTCAACCTTACCAGGATACACCGGGTCGAATGTTCAGCAGCGGCCCAAAGATGCCGAGAAAGAGGCCAGCCTCACCCTGAGAGACCTAGAACACCTGATTGTGCGGTTTATTTGTGACCAATACAATCAAACCCTCGATGCCCGCATGGGTGACCAGACCCGCTTTCAGCGCTGGGAAGCAGGGCTACCGAAGGTGCCAGAGCTGCTCGAAGAAAAGCACCTAGACGTGTGCCTGATGAAAGAAGGTCGTCGCACGGTGCAGCGGGGTGGTCACCTGCAATTTGAGAATTTGATTTATCGGGGAGAAAACCTAGCCGGGTATGGCGGGGAGGTGGTTTCCATTAGGTTTGACCCTAACGACATCACCATGGTGCGGGTTTATCGCAAGGAGGGGACAGGGGAAGTTTTTCTAACCCGCGCCTACGCTCAAGGGTTGGAGGCTGAACAGCTTTCCTACGAAGAGGCCAAGGCTAGTAGCAAACGCTTGCGGGCCAAGGGTAAGACGATCAGCAATGAGTCAATTTTGCAGGAAACGGTGGAGCGAGATGCTCTGGTTGCGAAGAAAAGCCGGAAGCAACGACATAAGGAAGAGCAGGCGCTAGCAAAACCTGCAAGAGTTTCTGAGTCAAAACTAATTGAAGTGGATTTAGAACAGGAGGAGCCTACGGATGAGGTTGATCTGGCCTTAGATGCCTTTGAGCCGATTGATTTTGACGATATTCGCGGAGCATGGTGAGCATGGTACAGGCAAAGGCGTGGGCTGAGGCTCTAGGTGAATCTAAGCCTGATGAGGCCTCCTTGCAGGCTGAAGTAACTCGCTTACAGAAGAAAAAGGTTTTGCCTCTGGATCACGTCACCAATCTCCATGATTGGCTGGACGGAAAGCGAAAAGCTCGGCAGTCGTGCCGTATTGTTGGAGAATCCAGAACGGGTAAGTCGAGTGCCTGTGAGGCGTATTTTTACCGGAACAAACCCACACAGGAAACCGGTAAAAAGCCGATTGTCCCTGTTGTCTACATTCAGCCGCCGCAAAAGTGCGGGTCAAGGGAGCTATTTAAAGAGATAATCGAATTTCTCAAGTACCGGGTGGCTAAGGGGACAGTCTCAGATTTCCGGGGGCGGGCGTTTGAGGTGCTGAAGGGCTGTGAGGTGGAGATGATCATCATTGACGAAGCTGATCGCCTTAAGCCAGAGACCTTTGCTGATGTTAGGGACTTCTACGACAAGCTGGCGATTTCGGTGGTGCTGGTGGGCACTGATCGGCTGGATACAGTGATCATGCGGGATGAGCAGGTGTATAACCGCTTCCGAGCCTGCTACCGTTTTGGCAAGCTGTCTGACGACGATTTCGTCAAAGCAGTCAAGAAGTGGGAGCAAAACGTTTTAGCATTGCCAGTGGCTTCTAACCTGACTAGCAAGCCGATGCAGACAATTCTAATAAGAGCTACGGCGGGGTACATTGGCCGGATGGATGAGGTGTTGCGGGAGGCAGCGATTCGCGCTCTGAGCAAGGGGCTGAAAAAGATCACAAAAGCGGTACTGGAAGAGGTAGCCGATGAGTACAAGTAATGGTTGATACAGGTATTCAGCCCTGGTTGTTCGAGGTGGAACCCTATGAGGGGGAGAGCCTGAGCCATTACTTGGGGCGGTTCAGGCAGCAAAACCATCTGACTCCAGGTGGGCTAGGGACGATGGCTGGTATTGGGGCAGTGGTAGCCCGTTGGGAGAAGTTTCATTTGAACCCTTACCCGACCCAGACGCAGTTTGAGGCGTTAGGGAAGGTGCTGGGGCTTTCGGCTGAGCGGCTATGGGGGATGCTGCCGCCTCAGGGGGAGGGGATGCAGTATAAGCCGATTCGGCTGTGTGGGGCCTGCTATGGGGAGAACCCCTGCCACCGGATTGAGTGGCAGGCCAAGTCGGTGTGGCGATGCGATCGCCACAGTTTCAAGCTCCTCACTAAATGTCCGAACTGCGAAGCCAAGTTTAAAGTTCCAACCCTTTGGGAATGTGACTACTGTAGTCAATGTCATCTTTCATTTGAGAAAATGAAAGAGTTTCAGAAGACAGGGTAAGCGAATCCATGAACGGGACTAATTATGTAGGCTGAGAATAAGTTATGACCAAATAAGTCTCATCCGTTATTTCATACAGGTCTGATGTTACCAACTGGAGGAAATCCATACCTTTGTCAAATAGGACTTTGCATGTTGTTCCAGACTGATAGGAAATCTCAAGCTCTCGTCTGTGGGGAAATGGTGGAGAATGGCGTCGGGAATATGGCCGCATTTTGAGTTGGCAACTATCCAGATGCTGTCTTAGTGTGGATTCTACTTCAGAACGACGTTGCCCATCCCTATATTTGTTTTCATCGTAGGACTCCTGGATATGCACCTGTACTGAAAAATTAGATGTTGCTCCCATTCTCAGAAACTGAGCTAGTACTTTTGCTCCTAATTCGTTCAGATAGCGATCGCTGTATTTCACAGAAGTTATCGTGTCCTTGGCTAGGATTGCCTTAAATCCTAAGCATTTTTGAAGAGTTTCTAAATCCATTTGCCCCCAATTAGGTTCGGGAAAAATAACTTCAGTTTGAGGATCATCGAGGTCCTTGGCAGATATCTGAGATGCCTGGCACCCCAATATATTCAGACTCTGTTTAACAGAATCTACCCCTCGTTGGCTACGGGTTTGGAACCATTCGATGGGTTCTCCAGTATCAGCTAGACGCATCTGGAGGGCTACGCGGTTTGAAGACTGGCTACTGACACAGAGTGTGGGCTGCATGTCAGATTGAATTTGTCTGATCACCACCAATCCTTGATCGATCCACTGGGATAGCCGCTTGCGTAAAACCTGAATTTCGTCAGGCAATAGTTTTCCTGGCTTGCTGCCTAGGCCCTGTTCCGGTAACTGGCTCACGATCAGATTGAGCTGGGTGTTTTGCTTAGCGAGCGATCGCACCAATTTGGTCAGCAATGCCAGATTAAACGGGGGCGTGATCTCTGGTAAGTAAAGGATGGTTTCAGCACGGGCGTTGTCACAGTAGCCGAGTAGACGCTCGGCTATAGCCGTTAAAGGCATTCGATTCGCATCTGGGGCAAAGGCTTGAAGATCAGGGTCAGGGTTGATCTGTTCTACTAAGAAACGTAAAAACTCAGCAACTGGGCGACGAGCCAACTCGTGGTGAAAAGCCTGATTAATATAGGTGCGAAGGCAGTCATAGCAGCTGCTGCTGCATCCGCAAGATTCCACTAGCTGATAGGCCCGTTGAAGAATCTCTTCAAACTGAGCAGCAATTCTCTGGCTATAGCCAGCTCCCCCTGGTACGTTGTCGTAGATAACGATTTCAGCCACGCCCGAGCCCTCATTATCCGGCGGTCTGAATAGTCCGTCCAACTCTGCCCTGGGTACATCGATGACCTGGGCGGCTGCCGCTAACAGGGCGTAGGTGAGCGATCGCCAGAACCCTGTACCACCTGATGGGGATGTGACGACGGATTCATCGATGTCTGACTGGATCCTGTCTCCGGTATTAAGGTGAATCACCTCTTCAAACAAGGGAGGCGGATTGGTTCTGCGAGTAAATCGGATCTTGAGTAGGTCACTGGAGAACTCATGCCCTAGGTGAACTCGCTGGTACCAGCCCGTGCAGATTTTGCCGGTGACGGGATGAGTGTGCTCCCGTTCTCCCTTACGACGATTAACGTGGGTTTTGGGCAAGCCGTCACTCAAATCCCTACCACAACGCTCACAAAGGGCAAATCCTAAGTTTTTAAAGCCCCAACCCCCTTGGTTTGCCAGAAAGAATTGCCCCCCACGGCTCAGTTGTAACTCGTACAGGTGGTGGGGATCAATGTCGTTCTGTTCCCCTGCCTGGGCCAGAAAGACTTGGGACGTTGGTTGTCGTAGGGGCTTAAGGTAGGGGGTAACCCTTGGGGTCACGCTCCAATCGGTCGTAAACGACTTGGGTACTTTGTAAAATCGGCTGCTCTGTTCCATGCCTTTGACGGGCTCCTGGCAGGTAGGGCAGTCGTCATGCTGAAACTCTTGCGCCTGAGACTCAAAGAAGTTGCAGTGAGGGCAAACCCAGTAATACCGACTATCCAGATTATCGGGCCGCAGAATGCCAACGCTGGTGTGTACCCGGTCATCTACCACAATGTCTTGGCCAGGGGCGTATTCTGCCAGGGCCATGCGCCGATCCCGTTGGAGGCGATGTTTTCCTTGGGTAGAATAAGATTGTCCCCGGCTGTCTTGAGTCAGCAGTTGAACGACATCGATAGGAAAGCCATAAATGGGCAGAATGCTGGCTTTGGCCAATTCTTCATGCAGTTGTCGCTTTTGAATTTTGCGAAGTTCATCTTCGATGCGATCGCGCTTCACCTCTAATGCCCGACGCACTTTAGATTTGGTTTCTCCAAGAATATCGGTTTTAAGGGTAGTGAGCAGTTCCGCCAGCCCATTCCAGTCTTTGAGCTGCTCCACTTGAAAGTCATCAAGCTCCCTACGGAAATCATCCAAAGTCCCTTCAACCGTTTGCGGGCTATCCAACAGATGTAACCATGCGGCCAAAAGCTGCCTAGCAGGTTGGCTGCTCAACCACTCCTGGAACTGAACAGTCAGAGCACTGCTTGATAGCGCAGTAATGGGTTGAAAGGCATTGTCGCTTTCTTCATCAGGTAGATCTAAGAAGGCACTGATTTTGACATGCTCGGCCCCCGTTTGGCATTCAGATCTTAGAAACTTAGCCAAAAGTTCTGCTCGCAGATGGCGCTGCTGAATTTGAAAATTACCCGTATCTAGCCGAGGCACCTGATTACGGCCATTAATCAACTCAGCGGGTTGGTCAAAATAATAGCGATCGTGGGGGCGGCGCTGACCATACATGAGACTAATGGCCACCCCATCGGTACGACGACCTGCCCGCCCAGCCCGTTGTTGGTAATTGCTCACATGGGGTGGGAAGTTACGCATTGCCACGGCCTGCAATTCTCCAATGTCAACCCCCATTTCGAGCGTGGTTGAACAACTTAGTAGATTGATTTTGCCTTGGCGAAAGCGGCTTTCCCGATGGGCTAGTTCCCCAGTGCCCAGTTGGGCAGTGTGCTCCTGGGCGCGGAGGGGAATAATCTCTCGGTTTTGAATGATGTGGCGGTAGTGATGTTCCTCAAAGGTTGACGCCTCCGTTGAGGTGGTGCCCCAAGGTTGTAGCTGCCCACCACAGCGGGACGCCAGGCAGTGATCTAACGCTAGATTAGAAAATTGTCGAACCTCAGTCAGGCCTGGTACATGAAAGATCTGTTGGCAGGAATCGCACTTATACCAGTCTGTCTGGGTCTGGTGCAAAGAAAACAGTTCCCAATTCAGCTGCCGACCATCTCCAAAACCCTTGAGATAGCCTTGGTGTTTTAGCTCATCAAACAACCACAGCAAGTTTTCCTCAGCGGGAAAGTTGCCTTTGAAAAAATTGAAGTAGAACGAAACAATTTGATTTTGAACCTTGGTTGGCTGCCCCTGCTTAGTTTTCCGCCAGAGAAATCCAAGGGCATCAGACGAATCATTTGGATCCCTTCTGAGTTTGATATACCGCTTTGAACGTCCCTGGGTACTCAGTCGAGCTGGCTGCCCACCTTCAACCCCTCCCGTCTCAGGAAAGTAACGAGATGCCCCTTCCATGTCAGTGGCTCCTAACAACCGAAGGATGTTGGTCAAGCCAGTTAAGAAAATTTTGGCTTCAGCCTCGTCTATTTCAAATTTTTGTGCAGTATCCGCCACTAGGGTTGGATCATCGTCCCAGTCGATATAGCAGGCCAGTAATCCTAGAGCTTCTATAGAGAAGCGCTTCGCTGAAGGTAAACCAAACTCACGTAGCATTAGCTCCTTAGCTCTTTTTCGTGCCTGCTCTTTACAGTTTTTTGGATTTTTTCGGTCATGAGTTACCTCGTCAATAGGATCTCTCACAACATAGCTACGATGGTGAAATTCTGATTCACGGTCAGGATGGGGAATCGAGACCTCTAAGAAACGATGAATAATTTCTTCCTGAACTTGAGTGACTGAGGCACTGCCATCTTGCTGAACTTCGTCAAAAGCCCGCCAAACCATCTGCCGATAAAGGGCTTCAGTGTGAGTCCGTTGAAAGTCTGAGGCAAAAAACGAGGCATCCTGCCGACCATCTGAGAAGGTTAAGATCTTGCGCTGACTGAAGGTGCCATTAGCTTCTCCAGGTTCTGGCAACAGCTCAAATAGACTGTCGAGCATTACCTCCAGCGGAGCATCAGTATAAGAAACAAACCGTCCAATCGCAGACATTTGCGATCGCCCCGCACTACAAGCTGGGCATTTAGTTAAGTAACCGCCTTCTAAATTCTTAGCTTTGGGTGGTATGTGCCAGTGCAGTCTATATGCGTTTTCAGGCGGGGGCGATGCCTCTGGAGTACTATTTTTAGCACTACCAAGCCACCCATCAGTGTGATTACCCTGAATTGAAAAGGTTCCGATCAGAGCATTTTCAGAATTCTCGCCGTCTTCTGCGACTTCGTCACCCTCGTCATCAGTGATGCTGTCTAGGGCTCCTGAGGTTAAAACATAAATGCGATCGCTATTTTCAGCTGCCTCTAACGCACGGGGAACTGGCAGCAGTTCTTTTTGGTGACCGTGAAAGGCCAACGCATAACCTTGCCCGCATTTACGACAACTGGAGAGTTCCAGCACGGGGGCATGGCACGCATCACACTCAGTCTTGCTGCTGAGAAACAACTTGCCATAGCGGCGAGGGCGATCCCTAAACCGTTCATCGATTACCGCACCAAGACAATCGGGATTAATACAAGCGTGCAACCCTTCTACACTGCGAAACAGCAGGTGAAGTCTCACCGGCAAGAGCGGTAAATCCTCTGGATCCAAACGGGCCAGAGTACCCAATTGCACAAGGTGGGCCAGAGCCTGTTCTACCCTAGTTTCTTCTTGGGTATCTAGACTGCCATCCAAATGAGTGGGAATCAACCAAAGGTGGGGGGATCGGGCTAGCCAGTTCCAGGGCTTTGGTCCCTGGCTGAGTAAATTAACTAAGCGGTGGACTACTGGATGACCTTTCAGGGCAAACCAAAGGAACTGATGGGCATCACCTTCAGCGTCCTGCTCAGCCTGTTGCAAGACATCGTAGGGCACCAAGTAGCTCAGACAGTCTTTCCAGGTTTCTAGGGAATCCTCAAGGGCCGGTAACTCCAGATCGCATAGGAGTTCGTACAGATCTTCTTCGGCGAGCCCTTCTGGCAAGATGTAGGCATCTCCTAGCCGTTCTGCAACGGTCACCCGGTCTCCCCAAATCACTTGCTCAAAAGGCTCGCCAAATAGTTCTTCGGCAAAGTCCGTGATGTGGTCAAAGGCTGCTGCGTCATTGCGATCGCCTAAGGTGGCACTGGTAGCGATGCAGCGAATTTGCCCCTTTGCCTTCAATCCTATAGCGGCTTTGAATCGTTTGAGCAGCATAGAAACTTCAGTACCCGTGGATCCGCTATAGGTGTGAGCTTCGTCAACCACCAGCATTTTGAAATTGGGCGATCGCTCAAAAATTTGCTCGCGCTCCACCGGGCGAATCAGCATGTGCTCCAACATGGAATAGTTGGTCACAAGAATCTGGGGCGGGTTTTCCCAAATTTCCCTGCGGGAGATAGCTTGAACACGCTGAACTCGTTCCACTACAGCTGTAATCAGGTCGTCTACACGACGGCGCTTCATCGCCTCTCGTTGGTTCTCTGGCAGTAGTTTCAGCAGTTCTTCCTTCTCAGTGGCCTGCAACTCTTCCTTCAGGGCAGACAATGCCTGGGCTGGCTCAGTTTGTGTGCGGCTGGTGTAGAACCCAAATCGAATCAGTTCCTGATCATCGCTTTGTTGAGAAAGCAGCTGCCGCAGGCGTTTCACCTGGTCGTTAACCAGTGCATTCATGGGGTACAAAATGAGAGCCTGCACCCCTGGGGCATGTTCTTTTAGCAGGCAATCCAACATAGGAATCAGAAAACACTCTGTTTTTCCGGAACCTGTGCCGGTAGCGACAACAATGTTTTGCTGTTTTCCTACTACCTTCTCAATGGCGTGCTCCTGGTGCTGATAGAGGGAGCGAGTAGGGTTAAAAAGTTTGATCAGTTCGGGATGCAGTAACCCATCGTCTACCAGGTTCTGGATGGAACAGGTAGACCTGTAAGGCTGTGCCCCTTCAAGGTAAGGCTGCTGATAGATATTGCCAGGTGCTTCCAGCAGTTTCCTAAACCCAAGACGAAGATGGGGATCGCGTAAGGGGTAAGCGGTCAGCAGGTAGCGAATTAGATCCTCGCGGGGTTGCCGCGCCGCATCCACTGGGTTCAGATACATGACTTCACTTCCTTTTGACTAAACTAGAACACAGCCCAACCGCTCTAGGGCAGCTTTTACCCTGGGTTGGTTTTGAGGCTCAATTAAACGAATGCGATTGTGATCAGACTCAGCTTTAGACAAGCGCCAAATCAGTTGGGCGTAGGCCTTTGGCAAGTAGGTATCGCGCAAATCCAAACGTCCAGGTTTTGCATCTAGAGCAATCTGAAGGGGCTGATTAACCTGCTGATCGAGTTTGAACATAACCAAGTAAGCAGCGTTTGGAGCAAGCTCGAAAAACTGTCCGTCTTGTAGCCACAAAAACTCCCCTTCAGGAGTTCGTAGCAGGTACAGCGACGAAATGCTGGCCAAGTGCTCGAATCCCACAATCGGTTTCCAGCGATCGCGTTGAGTGCCACCGATAGGTTGATAGCCAACAATGGAGTCAAACCCTTGGTAAGTGAAAAATGGATTCTCAAGACGTTCCTGCCCTCTTAAACTCCAAGCTGCGGGTATCTCTGGCAGAGGAAGTTGACTAATCGATTGCTCGATAGTCAGACAATTGATGCCTGCTTTAAGAAGGTGCTCTTGAATCCAAGGAAAGCTTTGTTTCTGGGGCCTCAGTAGGGTTCGAGATACAGGCTGTCCGGTATTGAGCATTTGATGGGCCAATCTTAAGTAAGCGCGATCACCCGTAAACTTCAGGCCAACTAAATTTTCTGGGCTCTCGACCATAACAGTAGGCCGAGCCATACAGGCCCGTTTACCAATGCCAAGCAGAACTTCTCCCTGAGCTTCTAGATTATGCAACTCAGCATCAATTTTGGCTGGGGTTAGGCTAGGTTCACTGAAAGATGGTGGCGCACTATGTTTTAGAAGTCCCATTAGCTGGAATCGTGTCAATGTCTGTGGTAGATGAGGTCTACCAGGAGCTCGATGATGGCTTAAAACCTGGATAATCTGCTTATTTAGCATGAGTAGTAATTAGCGATTTATAAGATTAATTTTTCGGTAGAGTCTTTTTTCGACTGATGAGCACATTTCCTTAAAAACTGGCTCATATTTCTGGTCACTAAGCCGGACAATCACAAATTCTGAAAGAGCCTTATCATAGGAGATAGAGACTACTCTAGCTAATCCCTCTGCCTGAATCTGTGAAGTCAGCAATTGCTGCAACTGCTTTGCCTTGCTCCTGCCTATCTCGATCCAGTAAACCGATGCCTTAACAGGTGGAACATCTATGGGAGCTGAGGAAGATTTCGATGCAGGTAAATTTTCAGGTTGGTCGAGAGACCAAAGTTCCTTATTAAGGTTAAAAGACAATAACTGGTAGCTCTTTCCCTCGCGGAGCCATGTAAGAGAGTAACGATCCGCCTCTGCCAGCACATCCCTGAATGAAGCTAGATTAATTACCACGTTACCCAATCCATCGACCTTTCTTAAGATACTGACTTTATCTTCTCCATTGGTCATCTCAAAATCTAATTCTTCTAAAGGCCAAAGACCTTTGATAGTTAATTCTTCAAGCCAAAAATCCTGACTTTCTAGACAATCAGCTGGAAATTTTTGGATTGTATTTTTCCGACGATCAAGGATATTGACGTCTTGAACAGAAGGTAAGTGGCTAAGCTGACAATCTTCTTGGATCTGAAAAGTTTCTGACCACTGTGTATTGCTACTCCATAACCGAATATTGTAAGTTCCGGAGGTTTGAATCCACTGGCGCAAATCTATCTCCTGCCAACTTGTACTAGCTGCGATAGTGATTTGTTCATTAGGTTGGGTAATAGCCTCACGTTGCTGTAAATCTTCAATTAGTATGTTTAGGGTTTTAGCAAGAACCCCTGGAGGATGCCAAAGGGTAGGTGTACCGAGGAAGCTGACGTAATGACTTTTTAGGTAAATTCCTTGCAGTTTTGGCTGTAGATAGCTATTTTTTTGCCAATATATTTTTTGGGTGACAGCTCCCCGCCGCAAGGTAATCTCTGCACTATTTCCCGTTCGCTGGATAAGATGACCGCGCCAACCTTGGAGACTACAAGGTATAAAACTGTCAATCAGCTCTATATTTCCTCCGTATTCTCTTTCTACATTGTTAGGTGTGAATAGGATGATCTCGGAAGAAATTTGGAGTTGTTCGGGCGATCGCCATTCCCCCGTATCAGCATCAAAAATCAAACAAAGCTGCTCTGGTTGAATGCCAGGATGATGCCATTCGAGCAAGACCGTATCATTGTGAGACCGTAACTGCCAAGCCCATTGCTCAGCAGATTCAGTAAGGGTCTGCCATAGTCCAGGGATTTTAACAACCCCAGATCCTAGGTCGATTGACCCTTCCCAGCTTCCCTCAAGGATCGTGCAGTATTCTGCCTGTAATTGTTTCCATCCCTTCCGATGAATTTCTTGCTCTGGCAGCACTAGCTGAATATCAAAAGAGTCAGTGATATCCAGCACAAGAGATAATGGTTTTCTACGCTGACTAATGATAGATGAACCGACGATTTTCTTTCTTCGCGGGGTTAAAACGTTAATCAGACTATCCCAGCTGCGAAGGAAAAATGTATTAGGCAGCGAATAGTTTTGAAGAATTCGAGTTCGCTGGAGTTCATCCCGTAGAATTTTGGGGGATTCGCCTCTCCGCTCAAGTTCGTGGGCAACAGCAGCTAAGCCCTGTAGTAAGGTGCCAGAGATGGGGTCGGCTTCTTCTTCATTGTCTTCAGGGCAGCTGCTTCTCAAAAACGTGAGCAGCCGACCTCGATTGGGAAACCTATGCTGGCATATATCGCAAAGTAGTTGAGCTAAGTCAACAGGGTCTGCGTGGGCTATATCCCACCAGTCATAATCCAATGCCTGAATTAGGTCTGCGAAATGTCCTAAATTTTGACAAGGAATACCGCTTTGCAGCCACAGGCTAGATACGTAACGATTAGCTTTGCTAGATTTGACGAGACCTAGCTCCTTAATTCCTTGCCAAACAACTTGTTGTAGAGCATGGGTGGTTCCTTGGCCATAATGAATATTTAACCGAGCGCAAAGTCCCTGCCAATAACCGTGGTTCCCATCATCGTAGTAAGCATACTCTGAGAGAGCAAAGGTCAAAAGTTTTATCCAGTTCGTCTCATACTCACCGAAATAGCGGCGGAGTTGAGTTGATGTTACAGACTCTAATCTGCCGAGATTTTCTCCAACGATGTCTAAAATCTCTTCTGTAGATTCTCTCTCAATTCCAACACTGCCAAGAAAACGTTGCCCTGACGGCAAACGTTGGTGACCCCAATGGTTTTGAATTCTCTCCCAAAAGCGATTGGCAATGGCCCTATTCGAGAGATTGATGAAAGGTCTTCCTGTGTCAGAGGTAGCAAGAGTCATAGTGGCACTCAAAAAATGCTGACCGACGACTCTATAGCAAAAAGCCAAGGAACCATCAGTTGCTTCATCTTATTGAAGGGTGCCCGACAGCTCCAAAGAAATCTCGAGACTATGATTTCACATAGAAAATACCTCAAAGTTCTATTAATCAAGGCTTTCTGAAGCCTTAGTCAGCTCTCCGGTCAATACTTTCTTTTTATCAGCCAAGTTCGGAGTACAACTTTACTTGTTGTTGAACAGCCTGCTGGTGCTGTTCAACCAGGTATTCCGGCGCTCGCACCTGGGCCTGCCCCATAAAGCGATAAACCCAAAAGCTAAATTCTCTCAATGACCGGGACGGCAGCTTCACCACATAGTCCACATACTCAGTTTTGCGATTGAGCGAGCCGGGGGGATAAGGCTCAATCTGCTGGCTGGGGTGCCGTAGGGGGCCTTCAGCGATAAACCCCATCACCTGTGGAAAGAATCTCACCCTGACCTCAACCAGGTCTAGTTGACCCAAGAGCTCTTGCTGTTGTGCTTCGGGATCGCCGAGAAATAGCCCCCACCCGTTTTCTAACAGCTCGTGGGCTAACCTTAGATTTCGACGCTGAGTGGTCAGACTACGGCCTCGGGGGTCAAGGATAGTGCATCGGTCTTCTAACCGGTCAATACGTGAAATGGCCAGGTGACCATTGTCGCAGGTCTGATGAATGAGGTACCAAGCGATATCGTAATAGAGCAACTGTAGGGGCCAGACATCAAAGGACTCGGCTTTATTTTCAAACCAGGGGCTAGCCTTACGGTGTAACCGAATTTTCTGGCCTTTGGTGATTGCAGATTCAACGGTATCCAAACAATCGAAGAGGTTGCGATCGCCAAAAGCTTCGGCAATTTTAACTGGGTCAGTTTCTACAATAGAGCGGTTGAGCTGTGCCCGCACCGGGTAAAACAACTGCTCTTTAGACTCAATTCCCTTCAGTCGGCGGATGAGACGGTTGTAGAGTTCCTGAGTTTGCACATCTCTCTGGTACTCAGCTTGGGAGTGGAGGGCGTTGAGGGCTGCCGTTAGCTCTGGTTCGCCCATGACTCCAGTGCCCAGAAAATAACCCCAGCGGTACATCTGCTTCCCCAAAATGCCTATGGAACGCAGAAATGCCAGATCCTTGTGAATGCTGTGAGTGGAACACTTAATCGTGACGCCTTCTTGCTGAGCAACTGCTAGCAGGTAGGCTTGAACCTCTTCAAGAGCGTTATGGTGCTTATCGGGTTGTTCAGCCTTGTCTAGATGCCCAACGCCAGGGTGTCGCAGCAGCGTGGCAATTAAGAGCATTAACCGCGTGAAGGCACCGTCATTAAAATACTTAGACTGTGGCGACTGCGACTGTTTTGTAGGCATGCTATTGTCGTTTGCTCTAAAGCCAGTATTTGAACCTTAGCCTAGTCAGCCCGCATAACAAGCAATCTTTATGCTTCACAGGGGGATCTGCCTAATTTTCTTTAATACTGGCAATAGTTAGCCGCATTTGCTCCGGTTTGGGTAGGCTTGTGGAGAAGAAAGTAAAGATAACCCAGGCTATGTCCCATGCTTAGTAACGGGGCACCCTGACAAAGTAACCAGTTTTTTGCACCTAGGAAACCATGGCTGGCTCTAGCGAAGCAGATGCGCGAATAGCAGTAGACCAGCGCCTTCGAGAAGCAGGTTGGGACTTAGCGGATAAGCTTCAAGTGCGCACTGAGGTTACCATCAGCGATTTAGGGCCTGCCGTGGTACGCGAGGCAGGGGGCGACTATTTGGGTAAAGCGTCTGTCAGGGGGCGCGGCAGAGCTGACTACGTACTGTGTGATCAACGGGGTCGAGCCTTAGCGGTAATTGAAGCTAAGCGTCAAGCATTTGAGCCCTACCAGGCTAAGCAGCAAGCGTTGCCCTACGCCCAGGCCATTGGTGCGCCTTTCATCTTCCTGAGCAATGGGGAGCTGATTTATTTCTGGGACTATCAAAACGACGATGCTCGGGTTGTTGATTCTTTCTTTTCTCAGCGAGATTTAGAGCGGTTGGTGGAGATGCGATCGCACCGCCAGCCTTTGGCCACTATCGAAATTCCTAGCTACTACCTCAGCCAGGGGGAGACCCATGAGGTGCGCCCATATCAGCAAGACACCATGCGAGCTATGGATCAAGCGCTTGAACTGGGCAAGCGGCGGTTCTTAATTGAGTTGCCCACAGGCACCGGCAAAACCGACTTGATCTGTTTGCAGCTAAAGCGCCTCATTCAGGCAGGCTATGCCGAAAAAATTCTGTTTTTGGTTGATCGCGAACAGCTGGCGAAACAGGCCATTGGTGCCCTGCAAGATCTATTGGGCGAATACGGCAGCTACTGGCTCAAGCCAGGTGTAGTGCGGCAAGAAAAACAGATCACCGTTTGTCTACTGCAAACGATGATTAGTCGATACAAAGAGTTCACCAGCGGCTATTTCGATGTGGTCGTGGCAGACGAATGCCACCGCTCGATCTACGGGGTCTGGCAGAAGTCGCTGACCCACTTTGACGCTTTCCACATAGGCCTGACCGCTACCCCGGCAGACTATATCGAGCGCAACACCTTTGAGTTTTACCAGTGTGTCAATGAGAAGCCCGATTTTGCCTATCCCATTCAAGAAGCTTTTGCCAAGGGCTACCTGGTGCCCTACCGCTTTGTCACTGGCATTACAACGCTGATTGCAGAGGGAGCTGAGGTAGATGAGGTTGACTATGACCCCTCTGGCTTTGAGCGGAAGTGGACGAATGAAGACACGAACCGCAAGATGATGCAGGAATTTGACCGGCTTGCCTGGGAGAATTACCAAGATTCAGCACCTGGTCAAGCTGTGGGGCCGGGTAAGACCATTGTGTTTGCGATCACTAAGCACCACGCCAGCCGATTGACGCGCTATCTAAATGATCTACACCCAGAGCACAACGGCCAATATGCCGAGGTGATTACGAGCGATGTTGCCAGTGCCGATGAGCTAATTCGTCGATTTAAATACGAGACTTACCCTCAGGTGGCGGTGAGCGTTGACATGCTCAATACCGGCTTTAACTGCCGCGAGGTACTGCATTTGGTTATGTGTCGCCCCATTCGCAGCCCTATTTTGTATCAGCAGATTCGAGGTAGGGGCACCCGCATTGCGCCCAAAATTGATAAGCAGCAGTTTGTAATCTACGACTTCTTTAGCAACCATCAGTATTTCAACGACAGCGATACCGAGATTTTTGCTGGGCCAGGTACCGGTAGTGGCTCTAGTGGTGGTGGCAGACCCCGTAACAGCCGATCATCCATTGAACTGGTCGAGCTAGGGCTGGCTGACCACTGGCAGGAGGTGGTTCGATACATCGAAATTGGCCCCGAAGGAGAGAGGGTCGATAAACGGGACTATGTGGAGCAATGGGAAACCATCATTCGATCGCAGCTCGATATTGACCCCATTCTTCAAAAGATTCGCAACAATGAGTTGCTGACTGAGGCAGAAGAAGAACAGCTCACCAGCCACCTCAATAGCTATCAACTCTACTTCAACCAAGAGAACCTGCGGAAAGCCTACCGCGATCGCGACCTTACTAAGAGCTTAGTGGACTTTATCAAAGTGGCGCTGGGCACCGCCAAAGTCAAAACCCGCGACCAGGTCTTAGATGAGAACTTTCGGGCCTGGCTGGTGTCGCGAGCCTTCTCGCCAGAGCAGGCTATTTATCTATCGACGTTAAAGAATCGGGCGATCGCCAAGGGCCGTCTAGAGATGGCCGACCTCTTTCAGCCCCCGCTCTCAGTGCTTGATGCCGCTAGTCAGGGAATTCTACTATTTGGGGAAGAGGGTTTACAGAACATTTTCGATGAGTTTAACCGAGCCATCTTTCCAGACAGAGCAGTAAGTTAGACACTATTGCAGATTCAAAATGTGTTTAGTTATATCGAACCAAATTTATGAGCTTATTTGAAATTGTTAATGAACTAAAAACTGATCAGCTTGTGTCGGTATCAAACACCCTTGGGATTGAAAAAAGCAAGAAAGATGGAGATTTTACTGAAGCGGCAAAAAGAACTCATCTTAAAAGATATATAAAGCTTAAACTGACAGAATTTTATCGCTTCAAGCAAGAAGGAGAGTTTTATGGGTCTTATCAAATCCTTGCTCTCTGGAGAGATTATACGCTTAAGATTTTCAAGAAGAAAAAAGTAAAGCCAGAGAATAAGGCCAGGCAAGAAAGTATTATTGATGAGCTTGAAAGGTTGACCTCTCGTGATGATCTAAATGACTCTGATCGAGTAGTTAGCATCGTTCGAGACATTTTACTTCTTCTCTGGGAAGAATCTAGCAAAAAGGAAAAAGAGAAGTTTATAGATATAGTAAAAAAAGAACTAGAAAAACACAATCTAAAATTTACAGAAGATCAACTTAAAAAGTCGATGCACTTTTTGCTAGTGGGCGGGATTGGCGGAGTTGCTCCGGTTGCAGTGCCCTTAGTAGCAGGTGTTATGCTTCAACAGCTTACAAAGGGTTTCATGGGTTGGTTGCTTGTAAGTGTTATGGGCCAAAAAGCCCTTCAAGTCGCTGTGCTTGGAGCAATAGCTGGACCTGTTGGTTTGGGAATTGCCCTTGGCACTGGTGGACTCAGTATTGCCCTTTCAATACTGAAGTTTAAACGTAAACAAGATAAGCTTCGCTTTGTACAAGCTGTTTTATCCATTTATGCTTATCGATATCAAAATCAAGTTGAACAGAGGAGAAAAGTTAGTTAAATGAGCTATCAATATTTACTTCAATTACCTCAACATCTAGAACCTGCTTTGAAGGCAGGCAAGATCTTTGTGGAAAGCGGGGTTGCCAGGGACATTAGCAATAAAGCTATAGTCGCTCATCTTGAAATGGTTGCACCTCAAGCGATAGGTGCCCTTGGCATGTCAAATCCGTATGCAGCTCTAGCCGGCATAGCACTCAAAACAGTAAGCGACACAAGCAAGCTAAACAAAATAATCAGTCTCACCCAAGAAATAAAGATGCTAAGTACTGTTAACTTAGCTATTTCAGGTGTAACTCTAGGGGTAGTCGTTGCTGGTTTCGCTATAGTTTTGCATAAGTTAAATAAGATTGATAAGAAGCTAGACAAAATCAGCCTTCAAATTCAAGCATTGGATGTGAAAGTTTCTGATCTTGTGAAAAATGAGACGAGCAAGCTCATAGCCGATGTAAAGCGCTATGTCAAACACTGTATTACGCTGATTCATCAGTTAGAGGATTTGGGTTGGAGTGAGCATTTGGATACTGAAACATCAAAGCTTCTTGACAACATTGAGGTTTTGGTGGAGAGAATCCTTGGCAAATATCTTGACCGGGATGGCATCAATGTTTCTCTTGAACTCGCCCAATGCCTACAAGGTGCATATGCCAACTTACTCAAAGCATATTTAACAAAACGCTACTTGCAGCAGAAAAGTCTCGATTATCCGGCTTTGAGGCTTCAAACCTTAATCAGTTTCTCGCAACAACTTTGTGCCCCAGAGCTTTTAGATGAGCTTTACGAGGAATACTTGGTCAGCAAAGAACACCGATTTAGCGAGGCGGAGATTGATATTATTTTGGCTCTTTACCGATACGGTTGTCAGCAGACAAGCAATAACGTCAACGTTCACTATGAAATCCTGAAGACAACCCCAGTCAGACAGTTCAAGGGCTGGCAGAAGTTGCTGAAGGCTAGTGACCAACCGCTAATTTGGCTTGAGCATCGGTCTTAACTGTAGAATTGCACCACAAATGACAAGGGTAGACCATGGATCAGGACATCCGCCGCAAGCTAAACCAGATCACCGATACCCTGTGGGCGGGCGGCGTCACTAACCCTGTCACTTACATTGAGCAGCTTTCTTACCTGATCTACTTAAAGCTGCTGGATGAGGAGGAATCGAGCCGTGAGCTTCAGGTTCGGTTGGGCGGGGCCAGCAAGCTACTGTTTGATAAACAGGCTGAGCGCTATCGCTGGTCGAAATGGCGGTTCAAGAGCGGTACCGATCTGCGCGACTTTTTGCGCGATGAAGTGTTTCCCTATATGGCGTCTTTGGTAAAGGATGCACCTAGGGTAGCGGACTACTTTCGGGATGCTGTCTTAGAAATTGTGGACCCTAACGTGCTGAAGGAGGTAATCGACGAGCTAGATAGCCTCAACTTTCAGAAAATGGGGCCAGATGTAAAGGGAGACATCTTTGAATATTTGCTTACCCACCTGGGGCAGTCGGCCTTAAATGGTCAGTTCCGTACCCCTCGGCAGATTCGAGCGTTCATGGTGGAAATGGTGGATCCTGACTTTGGCGACACCATTTGTGACTTGTCCTGCGGGACAGCGGGCTTTTTGATTGATTCGGTAGATTACTTGCTGGCTAAGTACAGCGAAAAACCGATTGAAATACCCATCTACGGCGAAGACTGGCTAGAGAAGCGAGGCCAAACCCTGGCGGAAGCTAAGCAAGCGATTCCTAACCTGCAAACCTACCGGAAGGGCATGGGAGATAAGCTCCCCAACTGGGAGATGCTGGAACAGTCGATCTACGGGTACGACGTCTCTCGCCAGATGATGCGGATTGCGATGATGAACCTGGTGCTGCACAACATCCCCAATGCCCGGTTGAAGCGGGCGAATGTGCTGTCTGACCAGGGCGGGCTGACAGAGGATGACCTGCACCGCCGCTATAAGGTCATGCTGGCCAATCCGCCCTTTGCTGGGCAACTGCCAAAAGACTCTATTCGTGGCGATTTGCCCACCAACTCTAAAAAGAGCGAGCTGCTGTTTTTGGGCGCGATGATGCAGTCGTTGGCTCCTGGGGGTCGCTGCGCCATTGTGGTGCCTGAGGGGGTGTTGTTTGGCTCTACCAAGGCCCACACAGACCTGCGGCGCAAGCTGGTGGAAGAGTTTAACCTACTGGCGGTAGTGTCGTTACCGGCGGGGGTGTTTAAGCCCTACACGGGGGTGAAAACGGCGGTGCTGGTATTTCGCAGCCCCTCTGAGGGTAGCCAGCAGGTGACAGGCAAGGTCTGGTTTTATGAGGTGAAAAACGACGGCTTTGACCCTGACAAGATAACTGGCGGTGGTCGTCCCGAAACCCCAAACGCAAACGATATCCCCGAATTGTTGAGCCAGTGGAAGACCTACAAACGCTCTGGTTTTAAGGAGCCACCTGGCATTGAGGGGGGGACGCTGCTAGAGGCGGGCAGCACAGAACCTAAGTGCTGGTGGGCTGAGCTGAGCACAATTGAGGAGAATGACTACAATCTGGCGGCGGGGCGCTATAAGCCCCAGGTGGCCGAAGCGGTATCTGATGACGACCCGGCGGAGCTAATTCGCGAGGTACTGGAGATTGAGAAGGAGATTACGATGGGATTAACGAAGCTGCTTAAAGAAGTGGAGCCCGCTGGGTAGGTGCTGATATACCGTCTCCGTTTCGAAAAATAAATCTTTATTTAGAAAATCTGGCTCTATGGCAAGCGAAAGACAAAGCTACCTGGGTTAAGTCTCAGCTAAATAAAAAGTGTCCAATAAGCCGAAATCTTTTTGTTGCATAAAGACGTTCTTTTGGCAAATTTTGAGGTAAAGATGGCACCTGATCAAGCCGACCAACGAACCGGTCAATTTAGCACTTGGATTTCTGGGGTAGTGATATTTTCCTTGGTTATTTGGCTCACTCTTTTAATTCCTCGGGCTATTATTCTGATGATTGCATATGAAGTAAAAAATGCAGGAGATAAGAGTATTATTGTAAACACCGCAGACGACTGTAATGGAGGCTTAAGACATCAGACACAGGGCGAGTGCCTTGTAGGCTTTTCCAAACATGAAAACTATCAATCTGTTCGTACGATGATTATTACTGGACAATATCTGGTCTCTGTTACAGCTGCTATCATACTTGCATCTCTTGTAAAAACTGAAGATAGCAACTAATATCACATCTTATTTTCGTCCTTAATTGAATGGGAAAAACGCCATTTTATTCTGCAAATTCAACTGCATTTGGAGCCGGGAATATTTATTCTTCATGCGCTTTACCTCCGAGTAAATAGCACGACAGATAAATTTCACAGTATATTAGGCCATGAGATCGCGCTTTACCAGAAGAGAACCAGTTAAGAGGCTGTATTAAGGCGCAACAACTCGGAAATAATTAAATCTTGCACCACATATAAAATTGCTTGCCAGGTTTCGGCACTTGGCAAGCAACGCACAATCTAAAGACTTGAAAGATACGAAATCAATAAGGAAAAAATGAACTGGCTAGAAGTAAGTCTTGGGGCTCTAGTTAAAATCAAGGGAGGCGGAACCCCTAGTCGCAAAATTCCAGAATACTACGAAGGTGAAGTCCCTTGGGCAACAGTCAAGGACTTGAAGGGAATGTATATATCTGAGACACAAGAATACATCACACAGGATGCTATTAAAGATAGTGCTGCTAACTTAATTCCTGCTGGCAATATCATTCTTTGTACCCGCGTTGGACTAGGAAAAGTTGCAATTAATACTATTGACATTGCGATAAATCAAGACTTGAAGGCTTTGTTCTGTTGTGAAAGTTTGCTACCTAAGTATCTACTCTATTACCTAAGCTCACTAACTACGTTAATTCAGTATCAAGGGGCTGGGGCCACCGTGAAAGGTATCACTATTGAGCAAGTCAAACACTGGCCTATCCCCTTGCCACCGATCGCAGAACAAAGACGCATTGTAGAAATTCTCGATCAGGCCGATTCGCTACGAAAGAAGCGGGCGGAAGCCAACGTCAAAGCCGAGCGCATCTTGCCAGCCCTCTTCATTAAAATGTTTGGCGATCCAAAAGAGTGGGATGAAAACAATTCAATCAAGCCTCTTGGTGAGTTAGTAGAGTTTCAGAGTGGTGGCACACCTTCTAAAAAGAAGCCAGAATACTGGGAAGGTCAGATCCCGTGGGTTTCTCCAAAAGACATGAAAAAGGATCTTTTGCTAGATGCAATGGATCATATTTCTGAGCTAGCGATAGAAGAGACTCCTGCCAAGTTGGTCCCTAAAGACTCAGTTTTAATCGTTGTAAGAGGTATGATTCTCGCTCATACTGTGCCTGTCGCCTTAGCAGGTGCTGAATTGACAATCAATCAAGATATGAAGGCTCTTATTCCCAAAACGGATGAGATTAATTCTCTTTATCTTTTCTCGGCTTTGAAAGCTTCTCATTCACGATTGCTGGCACAAGTTGGTACGGCAGGTCATGGTACTCGAAAGCTAGATACACGTTTTTTGATTGAATTGCCTATCATGATTCCCTCAAAGTCCAAATTAAAAACCTTTGAAGCAGCCTTGGAGATAGGTAAGAAGGCTACTGGGCAAATAAACTACACGGCCTCGAAACTCGAAGCCCTCTTTCAAAATCTGCTTCACCGAGCCTTCTCTAGCGATCTCACCGCCGAGTGGCGTAAGGCCCATATGGCCGAGCTGTTTCAAGAAATGGAGCACCAAGCCAAGGTACTGGGCCTAGAGCGTGCAGTAGAGTATGAGCAGTTGGGAGTGTTGGAATAGCTAGCCCTGAGTCGCAGGTAACGCGGGATCGTTTTATGGCAGAGACCACTACACTACATCCCCTTCAGACCAATACCTGGGTCAAAGCCTCTTGGATGGTGAACACGGCAGGTCTAGAGGTCATTGCCTTTGAGGTAGCCGAGGGGCATAACGGTTGCATTGAAACCTCCCAAGCATTACCCAACCTTAAGATTGTCTTGGTGAATAAAGCTCTAGGCCGTTCTGCCGCTGAGGACAACAGTACGATTGAGCGCTGTCTGCTGGCGCAATTTGGAAACCCTAACCTATGACCGCCAGCGCCATTACCGCCCTGCACCTGGGTAACTTCAAAGCCTTTGCCAACCTTCAGCGGATACCCCTTAAGCCGCTGACGTTGATCTATGGGCCAAACAGCTCCGGCAAATCGAGCATTATCCATAGCCTACTGCTAGCCCGCCACGGTCTAGAAACTGGCGAACTCGACGCCTACAGTACCAGCATTGGCGGTGATGCGGTCGATTTGGGTGGCTTTGGCCAGTACGTGTATCGACGCGATCGCACCAACCGGGTGGAATGGGGCCTAGAGTTAGACCCCCGCCAGCTCTCTGGGCCGCTAAAAGAGTTTTTGCAGCCAATTGACTCCCTAACCGTCTCTATCACAATCGGCCTTGATGGCGACGAGGTGCGGGTGCAGTCGTTTTCTTTAGAAGGCGATGGCGACGAGATTATCTATATGAGTGCCCGCCGAGGCGGAGAAATTTTGCGGTGCGATCGCCTTAACTACGACCATCCCATCATCGCCCAAATTATTGATGCCACCGTTGCCACCCAAACCACGGCTACCCAAATCACCGATACAGACCGAGAGGCCATCAAAGCCGCAATTAACGAGCTAGCGCCAGAGATTACGGCCCAAGCCTTAAACTGGCTGCCCCCAGGCATTATCTTCAATCTGGAGGAAGGTGAACCAACAAAGCCGAAAAAGAACTGGAAGCTAAGGGGTGTCCTATCGGCAGCTGTTGCTGCTGGGGCCATCACTGGTCCCGTAGGGATGACGCTGGGAGCAGCAACGTTAGCCGGGGCAGCAGCCTTCACCCGAGCTATGTCGCCCATTGGCTCGGGGGGGTCGGGCGATCGCCAGCAGGATTTAGTCACTGTGCTTCAGTTCTGGCTTATTCGCCGCCTGCACGACCTAATCTTGGGCATTTCTCAGGCGATCGAGTCCGACTTCAAACATTTTCGATATCTTGGTCCGTTTCGCTCCTACCCACCGCGCCATTTTGGAGCAGCGCGCCAACAAGACCCCAACTGGGATGCCGGGGGCGGAGCTGCCTGGCAAACCTTACTGACCAACGCCAAAGTTCGCGAAAAGGTAAACTACTGGCTATCTGATCCAGAGCGAATGAAAACCCCTTATGAACTGGTTTTACGAGAGCTGATTGCTGGTTCTGACCTAGCTGCCGACCTGCTGCCCCTAATTAACGAAGGATTTCAACAGCTCGCCGTTAAGCTCATTGCTCATGCCTCAAGCTTCGGCAGCGAAACGCAGTCTGAGGTAGAGCGGCTGATGGGTGATTTTGAAGCCTCCCCAGCCCATGAGGTACACACCCTGCCCGAAATTGAAGAACTCGTCTCCATCCTCTTAGATACCGAAGAAGTATCCGAGAGCTGGATTAAACAACTCACCGCCGCCAGCAGTGAACGCACCGTTAATTTAGTGCTGGTTGATCAACGCTCTCAAACCCCCGTTAGCCACCGCGATGTGGGCATTGGAGTCAGCCAGGTCATGCCCATTTTGGTTTCCTGCTACGCCCTAGAGAAGGCCAAAGTGGCGATCGAGCAACCCGAGTTGCACTTACACCCTCGTCTACAATCCGAGCTGGCCGACGTATTCATCGAGTCGGCACTGGGAGAGCAAAAAAATACCTTCATTCTTGAAACCCACAGCGAGCACCTGCTGCTGCGGATTATGCGCCGGATGAGGGAAACCTATAGCGGTACCCTCCCTGAGGGCTGCCTACCCATTACCCCAGAGGATGTCTGCGTGCTCTATGTAGACCCGGCTGGAGCCTCTAGCATTGTGCAAGAAATGCCCCTAAACCCACGAGGAGAATTAGTCAGAGCGTGGCCCGGTGGCTTCTTTGAAGAAGGCTTAGACGAGGTATTTGCCTAGCCATGCTGGTAGAGTACGCCCTAGTTCCAGACGTGCTGAATGCGACCTGCTATAGCAGTCCTGAGCTATGCGAGGCTCATTTACAAATTCTCAAGCCCATCCTGCTCGAAGAAGCCTTGATGCGCGACCTACGAGGAGGCGAGTGGTGGAATTACCTGCGAGATTGGATTAAGGCATTACCTGAACAATGCCACCCCAAAGCCAAAGAACTGCTGAAAAAGCTCAAGCAGAAAGAACGCATTCGCACAGTATCCTTCTGTGGACCGCAGCAACCTAGCTGCCCTGCCGCCTGGCTAGAGGAAGCCTTGGCCTCTCATAGCTGGCAAAATTTAGTGGGAGTTATTACCCTCTCCGAAGTCGCCCGCCAACATCGCGATAACCCTCTCATTACCTCTATCGACAAGCTCAACAACGCCGACTGGCTAAGAAGACGCGAGTCTTCGATTGAAATCCCCAAACAGAGCAGCACCTATCTTCAGCATCTGCGGCTGTTGCTCAACCACGCCAACTCAATTCTCTTTATCGATCCTTATCTAGATCCGACACAGTCCCACTATCAAGAATTCCATTTCCTCCTCAAAGCTATCAACCAAAAAGATATTTCTCCCTTGATTGAGCTGCATGTAGCGGCTAAAGGGATAGATAGGAATGGGGGCGATCGCAGTCAGTTCTCCCTAGCAGAGTGGAAATCTCGATTCCACCCATTGCTTCATGCTTTGGAAGAGTCTGGTCTAGGGGCAGAGGTCTTTATCTGGGAATACTTTCACGACAGATTCATCCTTACTAATCTAGCTGGGATTACGCTAACAGGAGGTTTAGATGTTATTCAGGATCCAAAAGCACGAGTAATCTGGAGCCGCCTACCCAACAGCCTTCGCGACGAAAAGCAGAGAGATTTTGCCCTCAACTCCCCCAAACACACCCTGAAGTATCGCTTCAAACTGGCTTGATTGAATCTTTTGGGAGAACAAAATCAAAGATAGTATTTTTCATTCTTACTCAAATAGCTTTATATCCCCCTATTACGAAGAGATGAGGAGTTGCGCGCAAGCCAGCCAAATACTCCCTTTTTGTAGGAACTCAGTATAGCTTTGGCTAAATTAGGCACATGCAGCACCGCAGTGTCACCCGCGAGGAGCCAAAGTCCATGAGCACCCCTATTTCCTTCAATCCCGAACAGCAAAATGTTATTCGCCACATCGAAGGTGGTCTGCTCGTTTTGGCTCCCGTTGGCACCGGCAAAACCTCTGTGCTCTCAGAACGGGTAGCCGAAGCCATTAAGCGTGGTATTTCTCCTGACCGTATTCTCTGCCTCACCTTCACTAACCGAGCAGCCATGGAAATGGGCGATCGCCTAGCCCAATCCTTGCCCGACGTTCGTCGCCAGCTCACCATCAAAACCTTTCACGGCCTCTGCGCCTGGATGCTCCGCATAGAAGCCCAGACCATCGGCCTACCCGCTGACTTCGTTGTCTACGACGACAACGACTGCTTCGACATCTTGAAGTCACTATCTTGCTTGGAAAAAGACCGAGATGTTTGGAATTTGATGGGCATCATCACTGATTGCAAGTCTAAAGCGCATCAGGATCAGCTCTCTCTAAAACTAACCCTAAGTGACCTATTTACCTCACTTGATGACCGTATCCGCCCGATCGCTCTCAAGTATCAAAAGACCCTCAGTGATCGTCATGCCCTCGACTTTGCCGATCTGATCTTCTTCACCCGGTCAATGCTGCATCACATGCCAAAAGTTGCTGAACGCTGGGCCAACCGCTTCAACCTGGTGCAGGTAGATGAAGTTCAAGATACTCACCTGGGTGAATACGAAATTGTCAGCCACCTGGCGCGCAAAAGCGGCAACCTGGCTCTAATTGGCGATCTAGATCAGACTATCTACGCCTGGCGTGGCTCTGAGCCAGCGGTTGTCTTAGAGCGCTTTAAGGTCGAGTTTAACTCGACGGCCTACTCTCTCTCCCTCAACTATCGCGCTACACAAACCCTGTTGCAGGCTGCCTCTGCCTTCGCCAATGAGTTTAACGAACGCCACACCTCTATTGAACCGTCTCCGACCTGTGCGATCGGCGAAAAGATTATGGTTTACACCGCTGCCGACGAAACCAAGGAAGCTGAATGGATAGCGAGGCAAGTAGCAACCTTGGCCGGGAATTCTCCCAATTTTCGGTACAGCCGCTTAGCTGTACTCACACGCACCCATGCACGGGCTCAATGCATCGCATCTATCTTCGCTAAAGCTGACATTCCTTGTGTCACCGTTGAGCAATACCAGTTCTTCATGCGTAAGGAAGTCAAAGATGTCTTGGCTTATCTACGCTTCATTACTAATTCCTTTGATGCCGGTGCATTCAAGCGGTTAGTCACCACCCCTAGCCGAGAGATTGGCCTAACCACCCTCCGCTCAATTTATAGGGAGGGCCAACCCTGCGGATTTCGCGTAACCGATTTGGCCCTACCTCAACCGTTTGTGAATGATGACCCTCTAGGAGCTGTCACGGAGGCTTTTCTCCACGGCACCATGGTCGTCTTTGATGTTGAAACGACAGGTACTGCCGTTGGTAGCGACATTGTTGAAATCGCAGCCGTCAAGTTAGTGAACGGTCAACCCATGGACCAGTTTCATGCCTATATTTCGGATGCTACCGATGTCGGTGACTCCGAGCAAATCCATGGCTACGACAATGATTTCTTAACGCAAAATGGCCACCCTGCCCAAGCTGTACTGCAAAGCTTCTGCGAGTTTGCCGGTAAATCGCTGCTAGTCGGTCACAATGTTGGGTTTGACATCAAAATGGTGATCGCACATGCCCAAAAGGTTGGTATTCAGGCCCCCATCTGGCAGTGGGCCGACACCTGGAACCTAGCCAATCGATTCCTCAGGGCTGAAAGCTACAGCCTCGAAAACTTAGCCAGCCAGCTCAACCTAGCCTCTACGCCTAACCATCACGCCATGGATGATGTGCTGACTACAGTGCAGCTATTAGGTCATCTAGTGCCACTAATTCAGGAGACTGCCAGCGATCGCGTAGCAATATACTACAAGTATGGAGAAAAATTTGCTCCCCTCGCCGACGAAATTGCCCACTGGAAGGCTCTCAGTCAAACCATTCGACCAGCTCAGCTCTTGATCCATATCCTCAACAGTTCAGGCTTGGCAAGTCTCTACGGGCAGGCCCCTGACCGCGTGCAAAATCTTAAGCAACTAGTAGTCATCTTTCGTACCCAAGATGACGCTGCTCTGCATCCAGACACTGCTCTAAGAAGCATTCTAGAGTTTACGGCACTAGCTAAAAATTTAGACCACATTTCAGAGCAGGACAATCAAGCTGTCATTATTACAGCCCATCAATCCAAAGGGTTAGAGTTTGACCACGTCTTCGTTGCTGGGATGTCTGACGGCGAGTTCCCAGGGTTCTACAGCATTGAGAATGGAAATGTAGAAGAAGAGAAACGTCTCTTCTACGTTGCCCTAACACGGGCCAAAAAGCGCCTTCATATTTCATGTTTTGCTGAAAATAGGTGGGGGTCTCAGTCTCCAAGCCAGTTTTTAGCGGCCTTACCACCAGCACTAGTTGAACTAAGTTTTTGATTGTTTCTTTTCAGATAGAAAATTAAAGGCCTAATCTAAATATGTTGCAGTACAATTGAACTAAATCTCGAAGCTTAGGCGCTGTGAGTCAGAAAACGATTCAATGTAAGCTTGTCGCCTCACCCGCAACCCGGCAACACCTGTGGATGCTGGCCGCAAAAAAGAACACCCCATTAATCAATGCCCTCATTCAAGCCGTCGTCACCCACGACGATTTTGAGACCTGGCGACTCAAGGGTAGGCACCCCACCGATGCCATCACCCAGCTTTGTAAAAGCCTGAAGACTGAGACTCCCTTCTCTGGCCAGCCTGCTCGGTTTTATACATCTGCTGAAAAAGCCGTCAACTATATCTTCAAGTCCTGGTTTACCCTCCAGAGTCGCCTCCAGCGCCAAATAACTGGCAAGCAGATGTGGCTAACTATCCTCAAAAGTGATGAGGAGCTAACCGAGATGTGTGGCCAGGATTTAGACACTGTCCAGAAAAAAGCCGTTCAAATTCTGGCTCAGCTTGAAAAAGCTGTTGAGATAGATGAGACCGAGGGCAGCCAAGGCAAATCAAAAAAAGACGTGATTAGGGCGCAACTCTTCAAAAAGCACGATGGTGCCAAACAATCCTTAATCCGCTGTGCCACAGCTTATTTACTCAAAAACGGGGGCAAGATTCCCGACCAGTCGGAAGACCCCGAGAAATTTGCCTATCGCCGCCGCAAAGCCGAAATTCAGGTGCAGCGCCTTCAAGACCAACTCGAAGCCCGTATCCCCAAAGGACGAGACTTGACCGGGCAAGCCTGGCTCTCGACCCTACTAACTGCCACTACCACCGTGCCCAGGGACAACCGCGAGCACAAGCAGTGGCAAGACAAGCTGCTGGCCCAGCCTCATACCATCCCCTTCCCCATCTTGTTTGAAACCAACACAGATTTAGTCTGGTCTCAAAACCAAGCCGGTCGCCTCTGTGTGCGCTTCAGCGGGCTCAAAGAGCATACCTTTCAGATTTTCTGCGATCAACGGCAGCTTCCTTGGTTCCAGAGATTTCTAGAAGATCAAACAACCAAACGGGCCAGCAAAAACCAGCATTCCAGTGCCCTCTTTACCCTGCGTTCAGCCCGCATCTTTTGGCAAGAAAGCGATCGCAAGGGCCAACCCTGGGAAACCCACTATCTCACTCTATTCTGTACCGTTGACGTTCGCCTCTGGAGCGCCGAGGGCACCGAGGAAGTGCGCCAGGAGAAAGCTGTAGGGACCGCCAGAGCGCTGACCCGGATGAACGAAAATGGCAGCCTATCTGATACCCAGCAAAGCAAAGCAAAGCGGCTCACCTCTACCCTAGAGCGGATCAACAGTCCCTTCGACCGCCCCAGCCAACCCCGATTCCCAGGCCAATCCCATATCATCGCTGGCCTTAGTCTAAGCTGGGATAACCCTCTAACTCTAGCTGTTTGGAACGCTAAGACCCAGGAAGTGCTGGTGTACCGAAGCCTCCGGCAGCTACTTGGGAAAGACTATTCCCTCTTTCTCCGGCAACGGCGAGAACAAGGTAAACAATCCCACGATCGCCACAAAGCCCAGCGACAGGGCAAGAACAACCAGTTTGGCACCTCTAACGTGGGGGAGCACGTAGATCGCCTGCTGGCTAAGGCTGTGGTGGTCACAGCTCAGCAATACGGAGCGGGTAGCATCGCGATTCCCAAGCTGGACAACATCCGTGAGATTCTCAACGCCGAAATTCAGGCCAAGGCCGAGCAGAAGGCCCCAGGCTCCATAGAAGGCCAGAAACGCTATGCCAAGCAGTACAAAAGCAGCATCCACAAGTGGAGCTACGGCAGGCTGCTAGATCAAATCGCGAGCAAAGCCGTCCAGAATGGGTTAGCCATAGAAGCCGTTAAACAGCCCTTGCAGCAGAATGCTGGGGAGATGGCGAAGGCAGTTGCGATCGCAGCCTATGAATCCAGACAGGCAATAGTATCTTAGAACTAGAGCCTGCACTACAATAGGCCAAAAGCTTTGAACCTAGAAAACTGAATAACTGAATAGTTTAATAGCGCCGCGACTCATGCTTTGGCCTCTGAGTCGTGTGAAATAAGGGTTAGTTTGACTGTCGGATGACAGCCGTGCTTTCTGGCCCTGGTAGCTACTTGCCCTGATGCTGTCAGACGAAAGGCTTAGGCTTTTCCGAAGAGATTAAGTCGTAGTTGACGTGCTAGTAACCTCAATTATGGCGTAGGTGCGCTCCCAGCAATAGGGGTGCAGATGTACTGCTATAGCGGCTACCAAATCACCCCCGAGCAAGGGGGAACTCGCTCCAATACTGCGTTTGAGGGTCTTCCTCAGGGTGTAGTTATCCTGAGCGATCTGCGCAAAGTCTGAAGTGCCTATCAAATAGTCGTTCTAGGTCTTTGTAAAGGTCAAAAGATCCACTAAATTAGTCAGTACAGTCGGGATAGATGAGCCGATTCGCTTAAATGACTTCTAAAAGCCTTGACTTGATTGCTTTTAAGGAGCCTGCGGTCACAATCAACTATCCTGACCAGGGGAGGTTGAAAGTGGAAGAACACAAATGGACACCGCCGCCTTTTTAATTGTTACAATCAACCACCTTGAACAGGGGATGTTGAAAGTTGTGGCAGTGGAATCCCGCTCCTGGCAAAACTGGTATCCTTTCAACCACCCTTGACAAAGGTGGTTAAAGATCAGATTCAGGCAAGGCTTAAGCGAGTTGAAAGAAGGCAGTGGATTGTGATTCTTGCATGAATCGACATTTAACCACCGCAGCAAGGAAATAAACGACACTTATTCTGTCACCGCCTCTTTAGCGACAGCAGTATGTCTCGATGACACTAACTTGTCACTGATGACAGCAATGTGTCATCGATGACAAATAAAGTGTCACTGTACATAAAACAAGGGCGGATGATGGGGCTCGAACCCACGAATGGTGGAATCACAATCCACTGCCTTAACCACTTGGCTACACCCGCCGTATTCGCGATACTTAATATAGCATCGATGATCACCTCAGTGCCACGACTGAACTAACTTTTATTCTGATCGTTTCCAAAGCCGAGATACCGTAGCGTAGAGCTAACCTGCAAACATTTGAAGGGACTGAGGTTCAGCCCGGTGAGGGTAGCTGTTTTTGCTGTTAGGCGACAAAGTTGTGCAGTATTGGGCTTTGTCTGTCTTTGGGTTTGCCATGCCGGTTTCCATCATCATCCCCACTTGGAACGAAGCGGCTTGTCTGGGCCGTACCCTAAATGTCTTGCAGAGTCTCAACCCACCTCCGCGCGAAATTTTATTGGTGGACGGGGGCAGCCACGATCGCACCCTGGAGATTGCCCACTCTTGGGTCGATCGCCTGCCATTAACGGTGCTCCAAGCTCCCGCCCCGGGGCGATCGGTGCAGATGAATTGGGGGGCCGCTGCCGCCAAGGGCGACGTGCTGTGCTTTCTTCACGCCGACACCCTCATTCCCGACGACTTGGTACAGGTAGTAGAAAACACCTTAGCTAACCCGACGGTAGCTGGTGGTGGGTTTATTTCTCTAATGGCTGGACCGCAAAAAACTCGCTGGGGTATTTCGCTGCACAATGCCCTCAAAACCTACTATGCGCCGCTACTGTTTCGGCCCCATTTATTTATGCGTGGGCTGCGCTTGCTGTTTGGCGACCAGGTCATGTTCTGCCGCCGAGCTGACTTTATTGCCTGTGGCGGATTCGACCCAGCCCTGCCGATTATGGAGGAAGCTGACCTATGCCTCAAGCTTTGCCGCCTGGGTCGCTTGTGCCAGCTCAGCCGAGTCGTTCAATCCTCGGACCGGCGGGTAGCTGCTTGGGGAACTTTAAGGGCCAACGCCATCTATTTGATGATCGGGGTGCTGTGGGGCATTGGGGTACCTGCTACTACCCTAAAGCGATTTTATGAAGAGGTCCGCTAGGTCGGCAAACGGATAAAATTCTCAAGCCGTTTGTATGAGAGTGACTTCATAGCGATGGCCCCTGTGTTTAGGCTACCCGGTCAGTACTACCAGCAAAAATTGGGGGTAGTGCGTGGTATACAGCGCTCGCGATCAAAAGCAATACAGACCGTTCTGGTTACTTTGGCGACACTGTAAATCTTCAACAGCTAGACCAAAACCGACGACGCACAACCATTTCGACGGTTTAGCCAAGGCGAAAGAACTTCGCCACTGAAGATGTGTAAAGTTTCTTTACGTATTTCCGGGTTTAAATCTGCTTCACAAAGTTGGGCGTAGTTGGCATGAAAACCTTACCCAGCAGGGTTGACTTGAACAAGGTTCAAGTGCCCGGCATAGGAGCGTTTGCATGAGCCCCCTTGATGCTGAAGCCCCCAATTCTGAGATTCTCCCGGCCCCTACTCAGCCCCTTGCCTTTGTCGAAGCTAATGATGTTGGAGAACAGCCTGACGGTGCCTTCTCTGTCGTTGCTGATCTAGTACAGCCATTGGCGTCAATCTCTGGCAGCCTCTCTGGAGATGCCGATCTCTTTCAAATCTTCATTTCGGGCGAGCAGCCCTTTTCTGCAACGACGCTAAGTGCAGCAACCTTGCTCGGCCTGCCCATCGACAATGCGTTGGGGATCCCCAACAGCCTGCTGGAAGATCCCCAGCTCTTTCTATTCGATAGCGTGGGCAACGGCGTCTATGGCAACGATGATCTATTTGGCTCGGCCCAGGCAACCTTGCCCTCCAAATCAAGCTTGCTCACTCCCGGCATTTACTACCTGGCCATTTCTGGGTTTGATTACGACCCCATCAGCACCGGTGGGGAAATCTTTCCCGACGAATCCTTAGATGGCGTTTTGTTGCCCACCGGGCCGAGTGCAGGCTCCCCGCTAGTGGGGTTTGCTGGCGAGGGTGCCTCTGGTGGTGCCTACACCATTGCCCTGACCGGTGCCCAAACCGTCGCGCCGACCCCGCCGCCCCAAGAATTTGACCTGTTGGGACTGACCGACGACAACCAGCTCGTGCTGTTTTCTACCGAAAATTTGGCTCAGACAACCCCGTTATCTGTGACTGGTCTTGAAGGCACCCTCATAGGCATTGATGTGCGTCCGGCCAACGGATTGCTCTACGGCCTCACAACCACCAACCAGCTCTACACCCTAGCCCTCAAGGGCAACGTGGCTGAAGCAACGCTGGTGAGCACCCTAGCTCAGCCCTTTGAAGGCGGGGCCGTTTCGGGCTTTGACTTTAACCCCGTGGCCGATCGCCTGCGTCTAGTGGGCGAGAACGATCAAAGCTTCCGCATCAATGTCGATACCGGTGCGGTGATTGCGGACGGAACCCTGGCCTTTGGCCCTGGAGATGCCAATGCTGGAGCTAACCCCAGGGTAACTGGGGCGGCCTACACCAACTCGTTTGCGGGTACCACAGCAACGCAGCTCTTTGACCTCGACGCTGAGCTCAACACTCTGGTGCTGCAAAACCCGCCCAACGATGGCACCTTGCGAACGTTAGGCGGGCTGGGTTTTGACCTTGACAGTTTGGGGGGGTTCGAAATTGTGGCCTCCTCGGCGGGAGACAACACGGCGTTTGTAGTGTCTGATGCGACCCTGTATGCCCTCAATCTTGAGTCTGGGGTGGCAACTAGTCTGGGGGCAATCGGCACCGACGACACGATCAATTTTCAGGGATTGACGGCCGCGCCCGCGATCGCCGACGTTGAGCCCTTACCCGAACTATTCGACCTGACCGGCTTTGACGGCAACGTGGCGATCAACGTGATTCAGCAGCTCTCCCGCGAGGCCTTTTTTGATAACGTGCTGGCTTTTTACGAGACCGATGCTCGAGGACAGGTGGATGGTCTGCTGCCCGGAGACGCTGGCTATGAGGCGGCTGTCGCCGCCAACCTGCTGGACGGCGTCGAGCTAATGGTTGGCAACAATCAAAGCATTGATGTGACGCTAAACCTCCCTGGCGGAACCTACTATGCGCCGGCATTGCTGATTGACGGCAGCCTGCAAAATCTGGCAACGGTGGGCGACGCGGCTCTAGGGCAGGCGCGCATTAAGCGTGAGGGCAATACGTGGCTATTTGAAGATGCCGGAGATTTTGACTTTAACGACCTAATCGTGACGCTCACCCCTGAGATCAGTGCGATCGCCTAGGCGACCGGTTCAACGGTCACTTGACCAATTGAAAAGCCTAGGAATCTACAGATTAGATGTCTAGGCTCAAGCCTTGTAATTCCTATCAACAATTAAGGGTTATTTCTGCCATGAAGACCACGAACAAAGCCTTCAAAAAAGCCCTGTATGCCGCTGGGCTAGTGCTAGGGCTAGCGACCACCATTGGTGCTGGTGCAGTATTTGTCAATGCGTCTGACCACGATGACGGTGAGTCAGAAATCAAAGGGCGCAACCTGAATTTGACCGACTTGTATGTGTTTCGAGAAGTAGATCAAAACACCACCGCTTCGCCAGAAAATTTGGTTTTGATTATGAATACCAACCCCCGGTCTGTGGCGGGGCAGCAGTATTATTTCAGCACCCGCGCGAAGTACAAGTTTAATATTTCTCGAATTAGCGACAATGATGCTACACCGACAGGATTGTCTGACGTTGTTCTAGAGTTTGAATTTGGCCCGCCGAAGGGCAACAATCGCCAAGACTATAAGCTGACGGTAACAAAAGACGGCAGCAAAGACGTGGTTGAAGGACAGACAACCGCGCTAAAAGAGCCCCCAGTCCTAAACACAGGCACTGTCGATGGCTCAAAAGTTCAAGTCTTTGCAGGGCTGCGCGAAGATCCGTTCTTTTTTGATGTAGAGCAGTTCTTTCGGGTGCGGGCTGGGGCACTGGGCAAAGGGCCCGCGGTAGGGTTTCGCCCCCCTGAGGAAGCCGTGGACTTTACTAAGGGGTATAACGTCAATGCGATCGCCGTTCAACTACCGATCGAGCTGTTGCAGGGTTCAAGCAATGCCACGACCTTTGATGTGTGGATGACGGTGACACTGCCGGGGAGCAAAAAGTTTAGTCAGGTCGAGCGCCTAGCCCGCCCCGCGGTCAATGAAGGCCTAATTGTCACCAACGACTTCCTCAACACCCTCAACAGCGTTGACCCAGCCTTTGAGGCCGCAGCCTTAGCGGGTCAAGAACCAGCAGCCAGTGCGGCTGGCCCCATTGTCGGCGAGGCAAAACAAACCCTGCTGGCGCTCGGCAATAGCGATGCTAGAGCCGATGCCTTGCTCCAGGCGTTTTTGCCCGATGTTATGCGGATCGACACGACTGGGCCTAGCGGTTATGCCAATGCCCTAAATGCTAAGGGCAGCCCCATTGCCGGACGGCTGCTGACAGATGACGTTATCGATATCACGCTCGCCGTACTTACCAACGGCGCGGTTACAAGCGACAACGTTTCCTATAGCGGAACACCCGGCAACCCAGCCCAGGGCCACGATCCTCTAGAGGCCTCTTTTCCCTACCTGGCTCCTGCTAACTAGCATTCGCCCGCTAGCTAATTAGCAAACACACCCAGAGCGATAGAGGAGCCTGTCTGTATCGTTCTGGTTCGCAGGTTGAAAGGTTTGAATGTTCACGCCTTTCAACCTGCATTTAGATTCTTCTTTCAACAGTCTCTACCTGAAATGACCAGCGCAGAACGCGACCGCAATGGTATCCATTAAATCAATTACATCAGTCTCGAAGCGAACGTCTGCGTATCGAGCGTTGGGCCTGGGTCTGCTCGCGATTGGGACAGTCGCCCTAACGCAGGTTCCAAATTGGCAATGGCCGGGGTTCGGGCCTCGGACTGACTACAAATATGCATTTCCTGGCTTCCTAGATCGCCAAGATCAGCAAACCTTAGAGCAGTCGATTTCGTTCTACCAAGGCCAAGTCCAGAAGCATCCAACCGATGGGCTCGATCAAGCGACGCTAGCCAATCTTTACATTCAGATGGCCCGCGCCACGCGTAACGACAGCTGGTATTTGCTGGCAGAAAAGTCGGCCCAGCAATCGCTGGTCAATTTGCCCTTTGACAACAAGGGAGCCGTCTTGGCCCTAGCTCAGATTGCTGAGGCCCAGCATGACTTCACAACCGCCATTCGTTTAGCTAAAAGCGTGGGCCACCCCGACGCCCTAGGGCTTGTGGTCACGGCCAAGCTCGCCCTGGGAGAGGTTGAAGAGGCTGCTGCCGAAGCGAACAAGCTGGCAGAGCAGTATCCGTCGTTGGGTAGCCTAACGCTCAAGGCATTGGCTCACGAGGCCCAGGGGCAGGATGACCAAGCCCTGGCGGCTTTTCAGCAGGCGATCGCCGCGGAAGAACCCGATAACTCCGTCGGTTCGGCCCAGGCTCGCGTGTTTTTGGGGCGATTTTACGCTCAGCGAGGCAACCACAGCCTAGCTAAGGGCCTCTACCGAGAAGCGCTGCGAATCGTCCCCGACTACCCACTGGCCCATCTTCAGCTAGCAGAGTTGGCTACGGTGAAAGGCCAGTACCGCACCGCCAAATACCATTACCAAGCGGTCGGGGGACCAACGGCTCTGCACGGTTTGGCTCGACTGCAAGCCCTGCAGGGGCGATCGGCAACTGAGGCCTGGAAAGCTGCTGAAACTGAGCTGCGGCGCAATGTTGAGGGCAACGCCCTCGGGCACCGGCGCAATTTAGCCCATCTGCTGCTGGAACGGGGTGACCCCGCCGATGTAGCAGAGGCAGTGGCGCTGATGGAAACCGAAACCGCTAACCGCCGCGATGCCCAAACCCTCGACACTTTGGCCTGGACGCTGGGGTCGGCGGGCCGATTGCCTGAGGCCCAGCAGGCACTTCAAGAAGCATTGGACCAGGGGGTGCGCAGTGCGGCGATCGCCTATCGAGCCGGAGAAATTGAGCTGGCCCTGAATCATCCCGTCCAGGCGGCAGAATTTTTTCGCCAGGCGACCGAGATAGATCCCACGTTTACCCCCCAAACCCGGCAGCGGTTAGGCCTAACCAAACAGGAGAAGTGATGATTACCCAGCAGTTTCACCAGGATTTGCGCCGACTTCGCTGCCGCTGGTACAGTGCCTTGGGGTTGTTGGTCGCCCTCATCTGCATTGGGGTTGGGCTGGCGATCGCCCCGCCCGCCGCTGCCCACTGGGGAGATTTGGCCGCCGCTGAAATTGCCACGGAAGGGACAGAGACGCGCATCGCCCTGACCTACCCAACTGGGTTGACCGCCTTTGCCGACGACGACAGCAGCGGACAACTCTCTACCGATGAACTGATTCGTCATCAAGAGGCACTAACGCGACAACTTGAATCCGCGATCGCCCTCAAAGACAGCCGTAACCAATCGCCCCGGCTAACCCTCCAGCCCACCGTAGACAGCGCCTCTGCCAACGCCAGGATTGCCCCCGGCAGCCACACCACGCTGCAACTGTTGTATTCCTGGGCAGAGCCGCCCTCGGGGTTGGCGATCGCTTACACCTTGTTTCCGCCCGATGCACCCGAGGCTAGCTGTCTGGCCACCATTGCCCAAAACGGGCAGGTCACCAACCATGTCTTTACCCCTCAAGATCCCAACTTCACCGTGAGAACCGCAGGCTCAGCCGCTTTGGGCAGCAAAGCCTGGTTTGTCACGCTGCTCGGGGCATTCTTGTGGGGGGCTGTGCACTCGCTGTCGCCGGGACACGGCAAAACCCTAGTGGGGGCTTACTTGGTAGGCGAACGGGCCACCTCTCGCCACGCCTTGTTTTTGGCGCTGACAACCACCGTAACCCACACCCTTGGTGTCTTTGCCCTAGGGCTGATCACTCTGGCGGCGGCCCGCTATGTGCTGCCCGAGCAAATTTACCCCTGGCTGAGCCTGCTCTCAGGAGCCATGATTGTCTGCATCGGCGCCAACTTGATTACCCAGCGGCGTCGGCGATCTAGCCATCAACCCAGTGCCCATATCCACGCTCTCGGTGAACTGCCTCACGCCCACCACGGCATCCATACCCACGCGCCTAGGGAAGCTCATGTCCACGCCCACAACAATTCCCACGGCCACGAGCACCATACCCACGCCAATCCTCATCATGTCCATGGGCATCACTCCCACGCTCCCGAGCACCTCGGTCACGCTGACCCCCATGCTCATGCCCACGATCATCACCACGACGGACACTCCCACAGCCACTTGCCTGTGACGCCCGACGGCACCGCCATGTCTTGGCGCAGCCTGCTCATGCTGGGCTTGTCGGCGGGGTTGGTGCCCTGCCCAGCGGCCCTGGTGTTGCTGCTGGGGGCGATCGCCTTTGGCAATCCGGTTTCGGGGTTGCTGCTAGTGGTGGCTTTCAGCCTAGGGCTGGCCAGCGTTTTAGCGGGTTTGGGTCTACTGCTGGTTTCGGCCAAACGAGTGTTTAAGCAGGTGCCTGTGCCTCGCCTTCAGTCCTTGCAGTGGCTACCGCTGGCCAGCGCGATGGGCATCACCATTATCGGTCTGGGCATTTCGACCCGATCGCTCATGCAGCTGCTCTAGCGCCTGACCAAAGTTTCACCGTCAACGTTTTTGCTCACCGCCCGATTTGCCCCTTTCAATTACAGGATGCACACCATGCCAACTCTCCTGCGCTGGACAATGACCCTGCCCTTGGCGATCGCCTTTGTCTCACCCGCCCTGGCCAATCCGGCAGCCCCCCAGCAGGCCGAATCCGTCGTGTCGCTCTTTTGTTACATGGTTACCACCGACGGCCAAGTGCGCGACCTGTCATCGCTCTGCGGCAGCTCTGCAGATGCCACCCCTCAACCAGTAGTTCAAAACACCGAGCCTTGCTATTTCTTAGACAGCGATGGCAAACCCTGTACGGCCACGGGTAAACCCATCTTTAGCAATTAGCGCTATTGGTCTGATCGTTTAGGCTCCAGTCGTAGGGCAGGTAGCGGATCTCAGTCAGAGCCGACAGGGGTGAACTCGGGCTCAGGTACGTGCCGATGTAGTCAGGCACCGAGGGGGCAACCCGCAAAAAGTCTTCGCCATACCACTTAAAGATCATGCTGCAGTAAAGCACTCCGGTCTCGGCGTCGTAGCGCACCTTGTCAGGATTGTGGATGAAGCGGTGGGCGTCTGTTTCGAGCTGGGCCTCTACAATGTCGGGCCAGTAGGCTTCGTTGCGCAGAATCGGGCAACCCCCAGAGGCACAGACTAGAGCAAAGTGTGTGCGTGGCTCTTTGAACTGGGGGCGCAGCAGGTCGTGTTCCAGATTGTTCAAGCTGACGGATTTGCCATCGAGCCTGTAGAGAGAGCGGCTGAAAAATCGCCAGAAGGCCAGCCAGTTGGGGATCCCTAGCACCTTGGGCAAAATCGAGTCGATGGGGTAGCGAGCGAGCACCTGCTGAATGGCGAGGGCGTTGTAGAGGTTGATGATCAGAGCCAACGATTCTTCAGAGGTTAGGCCATCGCGGCTGTCGGGCAACGAAGTCAGCCAGGCGTCCAGATCGGGAGCAGCCTCGCGCTGCCAGCGGGCGTAGCCAACCCGGCCCTTGTCATCGACGTAGGTCTGAAGCAGCGTATTCCAGGGGGTAAAATTCACCATGCCCATCTCCTGCGCCTGACGCGTAATGCCTTATGTTCTCAATGCCAGCCCCGACGGTGCCACTGCGGACCTTAGCGCAAGCCTTGGCCTGGTGGGTCGTAAGCCGCTGGGTACAGCGGGCGTTTCCGGGAGTGCCAACTCTAACGACTCAACAGCTGGCCGAATGGTTAAGCCAGGGCAGAGCACCTTCCCCTATTCTGCTCGATGTGCGCGGAGACGACGAGTTTGCCGTTAGTCACTTGCCGGAAGCCCACCGCGTCGCCAGTCTGGATGCGGCTCTGGCTTTGGGGTTAGACCGCGATCGCCCTATTGTGGCCTACTGTTCAGTGGGCTATCGCTCGGCTCGGCTAGTGGAGCAACTGCAAGGGCTGGGCTACACCGAGGTCTATAACCTAGCGGGATCCATCTTTAAATGGGCCAATGAGGGGCGATCGCTGGTCAACCAAAATCAACCAAAACCCCAAGTGCATCCCTACAACGCCATCTGGAGAATGTTGCTCAAACCTGGCCTCGCCGCTCCCCTGAACAAAAACAATGGGGAGTAGCCCAAAACAGCATTCTCTAGACGCCCCCGCTGACGATGCGCTCCCACTGGGGGAGGTCGGCAGGATAGTCAATATCGGTGAGGGGGGTTAGCAGCTCAATGGTGAGCCCTTGGGCCTTGGCGATCGCCAGAGTTTGCTCCAATACCCGGTCGGTGCCCCAGTCGATGTCTTTGAATAGAGCCATCTCCAGCTGCCGCAGCCCAATTAGATAGTAGCCGCCGTCGGTAGCAGGGCCGATCGCTACATCAACCCGCTCTAGTGCCTGGAGCGCGGCGGCGAGGTGATCGGTGCCCAGAGCGGGGCAGTCGCTGCCAATGGCGATCGCCCCAGGGCGGCCCAGATCAAAGCTTTGGCTAAAAGCAGCGATCAGGCGATCGCCTAGGGAACCCGAGCTTTGGGCGCAATAGGCGACGGCATTGCCCAGCCAGCCCTGCATTTGCGCCAGACTGCCCCCAGCGAAATGAACCTCCACCGTCAGGGGCAAATGCTGGGCGGCAGCGGTCACTTGAGCTAGCACATGCTCAGTCATTTGGCGCTGGAGCGTTGCCGCCCCCTCTGGTCCCAGGTGTGGAATCAGGCGAGTTTTGGTGCGTCCGGGCTCTGGGTAGCGGGTAAACATTAGCAGGCCAAAGGGCCTCTCTTTAGCGCTGGCATGTGGTTGACCCATAGTGAAATTCCCCTGCGCTATCTGTGCTATTGCAAATGTCCATCAAATTAGGACAGGAATCCTCTGGTAGGGGCATTGCACTGCAATGCCCCTACCAGAGGATTCCTGCTCAATATCTATCATGGGTCAATGTTGCTTCACAGGCCAAGCTGGGGCGATCGCGAGACAACGAGCTATCAATATTCCATTACCCAGCAACCCAGCCCCCTAGTCTAATCCCCACCAAAACAGCCCAACAAAAAAGGCGCGGCCGAGGCCACGCCTTGATGCATCGGTTCCATCGTAGCGAGGGGAACCCGGTAGATGCATTAGCGAGTCGGTACGTTGCCAGGACGAACCGTAATGGTCTGCTCGCGGCCGTCACGTCGCAGGGTCAGGGCTAGATCCTGGCCGACGGTCGAGCCCTCCACAGCCTGCTGAACGGCGGCACTTTCCTTGACGGGCTGGCCCTCAACGGCCACGATTACGTCACCTGGACGCAGACCACCTTGGGCTGCTGGGGAGTTGCGCATCACCTGCACAATCAGCACACCTTCCTCTTCCTCTACGGTAAAAGGCCGGTCGGGGCTATTGTTGATATTTTCCTTCACCTCAGGCGACAGATTCGCCATTTGAATGCCGAGGTAGGCATGCTCCACCCGGCCAGTTTCAATCAGCTGGGCGCTGATCCGCTGCACGGTGTTGATGGGAATGGCAAAACCAATCCCCTGCGCCCCCTGAATGATGGCGGTGTTGACGCCAATCACCTCACCGTTGAGGTTAAGCAAGGGACCCCCAGAGTTACCGGGGTTAATGGCGGCATCAGTTTGAATAAACTCAACCCGCTTATCGGGCACGCCCACCTCGCGACTAGAACGACCAGTAGCGCTGATGATCCCAGCAGTGACCGTGCTGTCGAGGCCTAATGGGTTGCCAATGGCGATCGCCCACTCGCCCGTCTGCAGCTGATCCGAGTCGCTGATGGCCACGGTGGGCAAGTCGTTGGCATCAATTTTGATCACGGCGACGTCGGTCACCTGGTCGGCCCCCAGCACCTCGCCAGTAAAGCTACGACCGTCCGTTAGGGTGACCTCTACTTCGTCGGCCCCAGCTACCACGTGGGCGTTGGTGATAATTTGCCCGTCAGCGGAGGTAATAAAACCAGAGCCCACGCCCCGCTGCACCTGCTCTCCTTGGGGCACCTGCATGTTGCCAAAAAACTGCCGGAAGAACGGGTCTTGGAACATCGGCGGCAGGTTGGTTTGCACCGTGCGGGTCGCGTTAATGCGAACAACCGAGGGTTCTACCTGGCGCACAATGTCGGCGATGACGTTAGGGCTGGACACTGAGGGCGCGATCGCCAGACCATTCTGAGCAACGCTGCCCTGGGGCTGGCTCTCTTGAGCTTCCGCCTCAGGGGCGGCCGAATCCCGATCGCCGTTCCAGAAGCCATTGTCCCAAAAGACGTCAGTCGTGGTCGGCTGGCTATTATTCGAAGGCTGCACCAGGGCACTGATAGCCTGGCCACCGGCAGTGGCGATTCCTGCCCCCAACATCACCAGGGCTAACGACTTAACGGTAGGCCGCACACTGCGCCCAGAACCCCGCTCAGAACGCTCAGAACCATCCTTCTCCATTGCTGTTACCTCGTTTATGTGTCGCATGTTTACAACAATAGAGTTATAGTATGGCGCAGCAATGGCGGGTGGGTGGCGAAGCTGTGACACTTTGGCCCATTTGACTGTGACGATTCGGCGCAGGGCATACGAGGTATAGGGCTGAGGGTACAGGGATTAGGGAATGGCTTTACACCAAATCCTGAATGAATACCTCGATTTGTGGGGGCGTAGCATGCTACGCCCCTACGGGTTCCTGATCATGAATCAGGGTTTACCAAATTGAATTTGGTATTACACCTTAAACCTTGCTCTCCGGCCCTCTAGTATTTGATGCCGTCGCGCTCCTTATCCTTCTTGGGCACGTTGGGCACGTTGGGCGCGGCGTTTTTGACCACAAAGTCAATAATCTTGCCCGCCACATCCATGTCGGTAGCCTTTTCGATTCCTTCGAGGCCGGGCGACGAGTTGACCTCCATCACTACAGGGCCATGGTTAGAGCGCAGTAGATCTACCCCCGCCACTCGCAGGCCCATGGCCTTAGCAGCGCGAATAGCGGTGCTGCGTTCTTCGGGGGTGAGACGCACGCGGCTGGCCGACCCACCTCGGTGCAGGTTAGAACGAAACTCCCCCGGTGCCCCCTGGCGCTTCATGGCGGCTACCACCTTGTCGCCGACCACAAAGCAGCGAATATCCATGCCGCCCGCCTCTTTGATGAATTCCTGCACCAGAATGTTGGCGTCGAGGCCACGAAAGGCCTCAATCACAGACTTGGCCGCCTGTTGGGTTTCAGCCAGCACCACGCCAATACCCTGGGTGCCCTCCAGCAGCTTGATCACCAGGGGGGCACCGCCAACAATATCGACCAGGCCATCGATATCTTTGGTGGAGTGGGCAAAGCCGGTCACTGGCAGGCCGATGCCTCGACGGGCCATGATTTGCAGCGACCTGAGCTTGTCGCGCGACCTGGAAATCGCCATGGAGGTGTTGGCCGTAAACACCCCCATAATTTCAAACTGGCGCACCACTGCCGTGCCGTAGAACGTGTTCGACGCTCCGATGCGAGGAATCACCGCATCAATATCGATTAGGGGTTGGCTTTGGTACATCACCTTGGGCTGGTGGGAGGTGATGTTCATGTAGCAGCGCAGGTGGTCAATCACCTGCATTTCGTGGCCACGTTCTTCCCCCGCCTGCTTCAGCCGTCGAGTCGAGTAGAGGGTGGCGTCCCTGGATAAGATCGCAATTTTCATGGCGCTTCTAGGAGTCATCCTTGGGGGTTGTGCTTAGGGGTAGATATCGGCAAATTGATCTGTTCGGGCAGGGGTTGCAGGTACGATCGCCCCGGATCCACCAAGTAGCGACGGCGCACCGCCTGGCGACCCAGCAGCATGCGAAAGCCCATCTCATCTCGGTTGGTCAGCGTTAGCTCAATGGCCCATACCGCGCCGCCCACCTGCACCAGGGTTTCAATCACCGGGCGCAGTTCCTCCTGCCCTCCTGAGTTACGCACCATGCGTTCCTCTAGCAGAGCGGCCTCGGCGGTAACAATATAATCGTCATTGCGCTGGATTGGGTGGGCATTAAAGCGCACCATAGCCCTGCCTGTCCGCTCAAAGCGCTCCACAGCAAAAGCATGGAGAGCAGATGATCGCGCTCCGGTATCAACCTTGGCTTTGATGACCTGAACCCCCAGCGTTGGCAGGGCTATCCACTCTCGCCAACCAATAATTGCAGCCGTTGCAGCACCAGAACGCATACCACCTCTGAGAGCATAACAGGACAGGGGACGGTTTTAGCTTAGGGGCCCCCGGTCTGGGGAAGAGGGGTCAAAGGCTGGTCTGGCATCGGGTTTGGGGAGTCGCTCGCCGGTTCAGGATTGCGATCGGGTAAATTTCGCAGGCTCTCGGGGGTGAGGGTGGCCAGCAGGCTCAGCAGGTAAGGCTCACCGCCGAGAGTCGCTGCAAAGGCTGGGGTTAGAGCGGGCTGAAAACGCTGATCGCCCTCTAGGGTGAGCTTGAAGTAGGCCAATCCCAGCACCTGCATGTAGGACCACACCTGCTCAGGGTTTAGCCCAACGAGCTCAGGCGGAATCGTAAGTGGCTGATCGCTCTGGGCGATATCCCCAATCGTTGAGAAATGGGTGCCTCGGTTGATCAGCAGCAGGTAGCGATCGCGGGCAGTCAGCCAGGTAAACGGCTCAATCTGTTCTGGAAAGGCGGGTGCCACCGTGTCGGCCGTGCCCGCCACCACCATGACGGGCACCTGGATCTGGCCGTAGCCAGTCGGCCCAAACAGGGCACTGCCAATGGGGTTCATGACAAACACCGACTTGACGCGGGGATCGCTCAGACCGTTGCCCGGGTTGCCCAGCCGCGCCGCCTGACACTGCAACAGCAGCGACGGATTGAACGACAGCGTGCTGGGGGGGCAGGCCGTCGCCAGCCCCGCTTCATCAAAGTTTGCCCCGCTCAGCGCCAGGGCCGTATAGCCCCCAAAGGACTGACCAATGACACCAACCCGCTCCAGATCGAGCCGCCTACGAATAGGGGAAGGGCTCTGGTTGAGCCGATCCAACGTGTTGAGGGTCAGCGACACATCCCGAGGCCGACGCAAAAACTCTTCGTCCTGCACCACCGCGTCCGATCGCCCCGCCAGCAGGGCGTAAAGCTGCTGATCGTTGCTGCCGGGGTGCTCCAGGGTCGCTACTGCAATACCCCCGGTGGCTAGATACTCCGCCAGGTAGCTGTAGCTGTTGAGGGTGCCCCCTAGCCCGTGGGAGATCACCACTAGGGGAAACCCTGTTGCCGGCACTCCCTGTCGTCCCGGCAACACCTTGGGTAGGTAGAGCTGCACCGGGCTGGGCAACCCCGGCACCACCACCTGAATGCGATCGACGCTGTACTGACGCTCGCTCTGCACCAGTTGCAGCAGCGCGTTGGCATCGACTGGGTTAGCAGCAGCTTCAGCGCTGGCGATCGCCTGCACCTGATTAAAGGCCGCCTCCGACTGCAAAATCGTCTGGTTGATCTCCTGGGCGATCGCCAGCCCCTCGATCAGGTCAATGCGCATCGCCTCAGTGGGGTAGGTTTTGAGCACGTTGACCAGAGTAAAGCCGCCCTCAGGATCCGCGGCAGCCAAGATCAGCGCCCCGCGCAGGGCCTGCACATTGGCTTGGCGCACGGGGGTTTGCACCACCCGACCAATCTGCTCCAGCAGCAGCACTCCCTGCTCGGTGTAGAGAAACTGGGCCACCGCCACTGGGCTCAGCCCTGCTGGGGTACTCAACACCTCTCGAATTTGGCCGAGCTGCTCATCCGATATCTGGAGCTGTCGTCGATAGGCTTGCAGCTGAGGAGTAAGCTCGCCTGTAGTCGCAAACCGTTCTAGATCAGCGATCGGAATGGAACGCTGCAAAATGCCGAAGGTAACAATCAGGTTTTCGGCAGCAGCGCTCGGCAAGGCCGTCGCCAGTGCCCCTAAAAGCCCTAGAGTCCAAGACAGCCAAAGCCGCCGCCAGGGGCGCGCGGTTTTCATAAAAGAAAGCATGGCAGGGCCTTTGCAGGTCACGGTGCGTAGAGAAGCCGCTAACGGGGAATAGCCACAGGATGTGCTGAAATGTGGTCAAGCAACCCTTCGCAGGCATCTAGCAGGAGATCAATGACGTAGGTAAACCCTTCAGGGCCACCATAGTAGGGGTCAGGAACGTCTTTGTCGGGGTGAGTGCGGCAAAAATCACACATCAGTCGCACTCGATCGCGATATTGGCCAGCGGGGTCGAGGGCCAATATATCGCGATAATTTTGGCGATCCATCGCCAAAATGTAGTCAAAGCGGTCAAAGTCAACGATGCCAAACTGGCGAGCGCGCCCCACCAGATCAATGCCGTAGGCTTTAGCAGCCTGGGCCATGCGGCGATCGGGGGCACTGCCCACGTGGTAGCTAGCGGTGCCCGCCGAGTCACACACCACCCGATCGCCCAGCTGTCGCTGCTCAATCAGGTGATTCATAATGTTTTCTGCCGAGGGCGACCTACAGATGTTGCCCAGGCACACGAATAAAAGGCGCGTTGTCATAGCACTGGCAACCGAGCCTTACAGACCGGGTAGGTTGAGGCCGCCGGTGAGCACCTCCATGCGATCGCGCATGGTGGCCGTCGATTTTTCGTAGGCGTCTTTCATGGCGGTGGCCACCAGGTCAGAGAGCACCTCAGCCCCTTCGTTGAGAGCTTCGGGGGCAATGGTGACGCCCTTGGGCTCCTGGTTACCGCTCATGGTGACCTTGACCAGGCCACCGCCCGATTCTCCTTGGATCTCCATTTGTTCCAGCTCTTCTTGCAGCTGCTTGGCCCCTTCTTGAATCTGCTGGGCTTTTTTGAAGGCCTCGGTGAGTTCCTTCATCTTGCCTAACCCAAACCCAAATCCTTGACCTTGTGACATGGAGTTTCTCTCGAACGTACAGCGCGCTGGTGGCGTGAATTCTGTGGTTGCCAATCAGCTATTAGATTCTAGCGCCCAGCGGCAAAATCTTAGAGTTTCAGAGTATTTCGTCTAAAAAAACCTCCCATTGAGAGACGTAGGCTCAGCCCATTGAGTTAACGGTGGCGAAACTGCGAATAGGGATAAGGGGCGTCAGTTTGATTAGAGTGCTTCTGATCCCATTTAGATACCAGCCGATGTCTTAGGTTGCCCGGCTAACGCAATGTCAGCTGGAACACTTCAAGTAGGGTTATCTACCCTTGGCCGGGGGTTGAGCTAAACCTTAGGCTTTATAAATAGAGATACATTCGGTTGCCCGCGAGTGTGTCGCAAGTTGCTCACGCTAGGGCTAAGCGTAGAACCATGGGATTTTTTGACTCAGAGATTGTTCAGCAAGAAGCTATGCAGCTGTTTCAGGACTATCAGTCGCTGGTGCAGCTAGGGAGTGGCTACGGCAAGTTCGATCGCGAGGGCAAGAAGATGTACATTGCCCAGATGGAAGCCATGATGGAGCGCTACCACATCTTCATGAAGCGCTTTGAGCTTTCCGAAGACTTTCAGGCCCAAATGACGGTCGAACAGCTCAAGACGCAGCTAGGCCAGTTTGGCATGACCCCTGACATGATGTTTCAGCAAATGCATCAGACCTTAGAGCGCATGAAAGCTGAGATTGGGACATAGGCCAAGCTAAGCCCGACTTTGTTAGAAGAGAGAATTAGAGCATCTGGCGCCGTTACGCCGGTATGACAAGCCGCTTTGGCCTCGCGCAACCTGTCCGAAAGCCATATCCTGAGGAGAGCTGGAGTTTAGAGTTCTTCGTCAGGTGAACTTTTCCAGGAAAATCATCTACGCAAAGCACGGTTAGAATGCGCGATCGCACCCCAGAGTTAGCCACCGTTCAGAGTAAGGTGCAGCAATACAGCCAGCTTATCGATGGGCTACTGCTTTACCGCTCGGTGTTTGATCCCCCCGTGGGAGCTACCTTTCTGGCGCTGCTAACGGCTCTAGAATCAGGAGATGCGGCCCTCAGCCTGCGCACCTACAGCGCTTGGTTTCAAGCGCTGGCCACCAGCGAGGCCAGTTGGAGCAGCTACCTGCTGCGGCAAATTGCCTACGCCGAAAATCCCTTTACGCTACAATCCCAGCGCACCGATTTTGCCCAACTGCCCACCGCTTTGGTGGAAGCCGCCCGCCGCGATTTGAGCACCCTTCAGGCGCTTTATCAGCTCGGCGGCGACACCATGGCGGGGTGGGTACAGGCGATCGCTCAAATTCCCCAAGCCCCCGTAGCCTGGGCCATAGATGAGACCATTCCACCGTCGCTGACGCTCTCCCCAGACGCTTCCTGGGCCGACGCCGTAGAACTCTTAGCCAGTCATTATCGCCGCCACGGCGCAGGGTTGCTGGCCCAGTACCGCGCCTTTACCTGGCACCAAGGTCAGCTCTGCGGCATTGCCAACCCCGACTCTATTCGCCTAGGAAACCTCACCGCCTACGACCACCCGCGACAGCAGCTAGTGCAGAACACCCTGGCGCTGCTGAAGGGCTACCCAGCACTCAACGTGCTGCTCTACGGCAGTCGCGGCGTGGGCAAGTCATCCTTGGTTAAAGCCCTGGTGAATGAGTACGCTGACCAAGGGCTGCGACTAGTGGAGGTGGCCAAGGCCGATTTGCAAGCCCTGCCGCAAATTGTGGGCGAGGTGCGATCGCGTCCCCAAAAATTCATCATTTTCGTCGATGACCTCTCCTTTGAGGACGACGACGACACGTTTAAGGCGCTCAAGGTAGTGCTGGAGGGCAGTACCACCGCCCGCCCTGCCAATGTGGTGGTCTATGCCACCTCCAACCGTCGCCACCTGGTGCGCGAATTCTTTAGCGATCGCCCCCGCCCCAAGGACCAAGACGAAGTGCAGTCGTGGGATACGATGCAAGAAAAGCTCTCCTTTAGCGATCGCTTTGGCCTCACCCTCACTTTTGAACCCGCCGACCAGCCCACCTATCTAGCCATCGTCTATCACCTGGCCCAGCAGGCCAACATTTCTCTCACCCAGGAAGACCTCACCGCCCGCGCCCTCCAGTGGGCCACCCGCCACAACGGGCGATCGGGCCGTACAGCACGGCAGTTTATCGACTGGCTCACCGCAGATCTGAGTTTGACTGAGCGGTCGTCCTAAAACTCCATTCGACTTGCTTTATTAGAGTGGTGAATAGGTTAGGTTCTGCCAACGCTTCGCCCATCTACCCATCTACCCCCTCCTCAACTCGGGGCAGGCACTCCATAGAGTTCTTCAATCAGCGCTAGATCCCAGTAAGAGGCTTCAATCTTGTGGCCGTCGGGATCGCGCACAAAGCAGCCGTAGTAGGGCTCGCCGTAGTCAGGGCGGGGGCCAGGGGGGCCATCGTCTTGGGCTCCAGCGGCGATCGCCGCTTCGTAGAAAGCATGCACCACTTCTTTTGTGGGGGCAACGAACCCGATGTGGGTGCCGTTGCCCACGGTGGCGGTCTGGTTGTCGTGGGGTACCCCAACCCAAAACTCAGGATAGATCTTGCCGTAAGCGATCGCCCCAGGGTGCTCCATAATTCGCTTGCAGCCCAGGGTAGGCAAGACGCGATCGTAAAAGGCCACGGCCTTTTCAAAATCGTTGGTGCCTAGAGAAATGTGGGACAGAATGCTTGGGTTATCGGTTGCCATAGGAAAACCTCAGAGTTCTGCGGGAGCAAGTCACCATAATAGTTCAGATATACTAATCTCTTTGCAGAGTTAATTAACGTTGAAGGTTTAGTCGGGGCAGCGATCGCAAATCGCGTCGTACCCCTGCCCCTCAAACTGAATAATGCAAAAGCCATTGCCAAAGGGATCGGCCATGAGCGCAATTTTTCCCCAGGCATTTTGCTGAATGGGCGACTCCTGCACTGCTCCTGCTTCAACGGCTCGGTTTGTTATCGCCTCGATGTTCTCTACAACAAAATCTAAATGCACGGGGGTCCAGTGGCGATCAAATTGGCGCCGTTCAGTGGTCTGCGGCGACGTCTGAGAACCCGCTTCTTTTTGCAGCAGAAAAATGCTCGATGGTCCGCCCACTAGCTCAACGATAGTGTTCCCCAAGCGGCGACTGGGCTTTAGACCAAAGGTATAGCCATAAAATTTTTCTGCAGCGGCCAGATCGTTAACATCTATATTGATCAAAACATCCATAGCTGAATAACTCACGCATCAACAAGTGCATTGCGTAGCCAATGAATCCTGGGATCGGACAACCCCAAAAATTAGCCGGAGCCTTTCCTCAAAACAGCTAACGACCGATGCAGGTTGCGCTGAGCCTGGTGTTCTAACCGTTCCCGAAAAAAATCAGTGGTGAAGATCGAAGGTCGATTCAGCAAACTCTGGAGAATCTCAGTCCGCTTTTGACAAAATAAATGCTCAGGCACCCAGGCGTACTCCTGCCGAATTTGAACCTCGTACTGCGCAAAGCGATCCACCTTCGCCCCCAAAATAGCCAGGTCAATATCCACAACGAAGCCCGTGTCTACTGTGCTTGGTACAGCATCGTGTTTTGTGGCCAGAACCAAGTCATGAATGGATCGTTGGAGCAAATCTCCACCGCCTACGCTATCGATCGCCTGCGTTGCAAGATCAGCACTTCGCGCTTCGTTGTCGGCCCTACGCGTATCGTAGACGGCGTCGTGGAACCAGAGAGCAAGCTCTACCGCTGCTGGATCTTGGACCAAATTGCCAGCCCGATCGCACCAGTCCAGGCATTCGCTTAAGTGTTGCAGGGTATGGTAAGATCGCTGGGGTTCGGTGTAGCGATCGCACAAATCACACAGCACCTGCGGTGCGGGTGTAGGCAAATATAGCTTGCGCCAGAGGGCAGACCAACGAGTCAGTAGATTCACAGTTCTCAGCAGACCTAAGCTCAGCTTAGCTCAGCCGCCTATCCTATCCCTCAAAACGTAAAAGGGGGCGATCGCGCTAGCTGCGATCGCCCCCGGCGCTTTAGCCAGGATCAAGCCTCAAAGGCTCAGCTTTAGCGCTTTTCAGTACCCTGGTTGGGCGCACCCTCTGGACCAGTCGCGCTGGTGCCGCTTTCGGGCTTGGCATTTTCCCCTGCATCGGTGGCTTCGTACATGCCGGTATGACGCTGGCTTTCATCAATGGGGGTGTTATACCCATCGCTGGACTCAGGAGCTTGAGTCTTTTGATCGTTTTCAGTATTAGCCATAGTGGCGTTCTCCCAATGAAGTTATGTATGCATAATAGTCAGCCCAGGCCCTAAATCTGATCTCCCCAAAGATAGGGGTAAGGTAACTCCACAGAGAGAGATCAACCGGGGATCAGCCGCTTTTAGACGCTTTGAACTCATTGAAAAGCGTTGTGTGCAAAGCATTTGAGCCCTAAGCAAACCTTGATTCGAATAATAAAAAAGCGTGACGATCCACGACCCCAGCGCCACTTTAAAAGCAACCAAATATTCAAACTAGAGGTATGGCAATACCTTTAGCGAAGTAAAAAAACTTCTAGCTTCTAGATCCGTTGCTCAAAGTGCAGTTCCAGCCATGCAGCGCTTAGGTACGTTACTACGAAGGCATCACCGTCCGGGTCGGCACAAATTCTCCCCTGTCGATCGCACCCAGCAGCGCCAGGGATAATTTGAGTGCTTCAGTGCGAGTGTCAACTCGGTGAGCGGCGGGCACGGCTTGGAGCGCCCCGAGTTTTTGCAATCGGCTCAGAGTTTTGCCTTGCGCCCCCACTAGAAATACTGACCGTCCAGCGTATTGAGCATTCTGAATGGCGCTTTCCAGGGCCAAAGCCGCCGTCACCCCTAGGTGAGGCACATCTTGTAAGTCGAGAATGAGCACATCGTGGTTGGCCATGGCCATCTGCTCATGGGAAATGGCCCGCGCCACGCCAAAAATCATTGGGCCGCTGAGGTGAAACACTAGAATTCTTCCCTTAGCCTGGTCCATCAGCTCCTGCTCTTCAGGGGTCATGGCCAGGTCATCGTCAAAGTCAGTGATAGTCCTCACATCAGACTGAAGCTTGCTGAGGCGATCGATGGTGAGAATATTGGCGATGAACACACCTACCCCCACCGCCACAATCAAATCTACAAATACCGTGAGAAACATCACGCCATACATAATGGCCGTCCCTTTCCACGAGACCCGGTGGGCTCGCTTTAGAAAGCTCCAGTCCAAAATGTCGAAGCCAACTTTTACTGCGATCGCCGCCAGCACCACCAATGGAATCATTTTGGTCAAGGGCGCGGCCCACAGCACTACCACCAGCAAAATGCCCGCGCGCACTAGGCCCGACAGCGCCGTTTTGCCCCCAGCTTGAATGTTCACCACAGTGCCCATGGTGGCCCCAGCCCCAGGCATGCCACCTAAAAAGCCCGACACCATGTTGCCAATGCCCTGGCCCATCAGCTCTTTGTTGGAGTCATGCTGGGTACGGGTAATGCTGTCGGCAATCATGGCTGTCAACAGGGTGTCGATACAGCCCAGCATGCCGAGCGCCAGACCATTCACCAAAATGGTTTGCACCTGACTGGGCTGAACGGTAGGCCACCGCAGGCTCGGCAGCGCGGTAGGAAGTTCGCCAATCAGCCGCAGCCCAGCATTGGGAAATAGCACCAGAGCTAGCAGCGTGCCACCGACCAGGACCAATAGTTGAGGTGGCACCCAGCGCTTAGACCGCTTGGGCATCAGAAACAGCACCGCCAGGGCAAATACCCCCAGCGCCACCTCCGCCGGGTTGAGGGCGCTCACCATCGTAGGCAGGCTAGCCAAGGTAGTAATCACGCCGCCCTTGGGGGTGGCATGGCCCAACAACGGCCCTAGTTGCAAAATAATGAGAAGAATGCCAATCCCCGACATAAAGCCAGAGATGACGGTGTAGGGCATGATCGTGATGTAGCGGCCTAGCTTGAGAAAACCAAACAGAATTTGGAACGCCCCGGCCAGTATCACTACGGTAAAGGCCATAGCCATGCCGTTTTCGGGGTCAGCGGCCATTAGCTGGGCAATGACAGCGGTAAATACCACGGTCACTGGCCCAGTGGGCTCTGAAATTAGCGTCGGCGTGCCCCCAAATAGCGCCGCAAAGAAGCCCACAATCACGGCTCCGTAGAGCCCCGAGGCCGCCCCTGCCCCCGAAGCCACCCCGAAGGCCAGGGCCAGGGGTAGGGCAATCACCGCAGCGGTGACGCCGCCAAAGATATCTCCTCGCACATTGTGGAAGTGAATGTGATTGGTGATGCTCATCGCCAGCCCCTATTCCTTATTGAGTTTGGCTAAATGATATTTTTTATCATCAATAAAAGTCTATAGAAAGAACTGCATCATCTCTATTTCAAAAAGTTTCATCCCGCCCGCTCTGCTTTTGCTTATCTTCTTAACAAAGCATGACTAGATTTATGGGCTACAGCAAGAGCCAGGGAATCGACGGGTGGTTGCTGCGTCGATTCCCTGGCATCCATTTTGATTGGGCTGTAGTCTAAGCCTCAACCACCGCCACTTTTTTGCGGGGGAAGAAGTGCTTGAGCTGCACAGTCGCTAGGGCAGTGACCAAGGTGCCGGCGGCGATCGCCACAATATACAGCCCCACATGCTCCACTGCGTTGGGTATTGCCAGCACAAAAATACCGCCGTGGGGGGCCCGCAGGGTGCAGCCAAAGACCATCGACAGGGCTCCAGTCACCGCCGACCCGGCAACGCAGGCGGGCAAAATCCGCAGCGGATCGTTGGCCGCAAAGGGAATAGCCCCTTCAGTAATAAAGGAAATACCCAACACCGAGGCCACTTTTCCGGCCTCCTGCTCCGCCTGGTTGAAGTGCTTTTTAGAGACAAAGGTGGCCAGAGCCAAGCCCAGGGGCGGGGTCATTCCGGCGGCCATCACTGCGGCCATCGGCGCGTAAAGGTTGCTAGCTAGTAGGCCCACCGCAAAGGTGTAGGCGGCTTTGTTTACCGGACCGCCCATATCTACCGCCATCATCGCGCCTAGAATTAGGCCTAGCAGCAAAGCGTTAGTGCCGGTTAGCCCTTCGAGGTAGGTAGTCATACCCTCCATGATGAACCGCACCGGGCCACCAAAGACGTAGACCAGCAGCAGCCCCACCACCAGCGTCGCCAGCAGAGGGATCACCAACACCGGCTTGAGCCCCTCGAAGTTAGCGGGCAGGTTCACCTTGTCGCGCACAAACTTGGCGACGTAACCGGCGAGAAAGCCCGAGAGAATGCCGCCGAGAAAACCCATACCCAGGTTGGCGGCCAGCATACCGCCGATCAGGCCAGGGGCAATACCGGGGCGATCAGCAATGGAAAAGGCAATAAAGCCCGACAGCACCGGCACAATTAGCGAAAAGGCGGCGCCGCCGCCAATCTGCATCAGCGCATCGCCAAAGGTGCCTTCAGCAGGATCAATCCCAAACACAAAGGACAGGGCGATGATCAAGCCGCCGGCTACAATCACCGGCAGCATGTAGCTCACCCCCGTCAGCAGGTGCTTGTAGGGGCCAGAGCGGCTTTCGGAACGCTCGGCCTTAGCCCGGTTCACCTCATCCACATAGCTGCCCGAGCCGCCATGGCCACCGCCGCCAGCCACCGGCGCATCCATCGCTGCGGTTACGACGTTTGCCCCATTGTGAATCGCCGCTTTAGTCGAGGTTTCGTACAGACGCTTACCGCCAAAGCGCGATAGATCGACGTGGGTATCAGCGGCAATAATCACCGCCTCAGCACGGGCGATTTCGTCATCGGTGAGGGCATTTTGCGACCCAACGGAACCCTGGGTTTCAACCTTAATGTCGTGGCCCAGCTTGAGGGCTCCCTGTTTCAGAGCTTCGGCGGCCATAAAGGTGTGAGCGATGCCCGTGGGGCAGGAGGTAATGCCCACGAAGAATTTGCTGGCCGGGGCGGCTACTGGGGTGGCTACGGCTCCCGTCTCGACTTCCCTGTCAACCGTGGGCAATTCCCCTGGCAGCGGGTCGTGGGGGTGGGGCGTGGTCCTAATCGCCCCCAGGCTGGGAATCTGCCCCACTAGGGCCACAGCGCTCTGGACCACCATTTCGGTGTTGCGAATGGCTTCGCTGGTGGAGACGGCGTAGACGGGTTTGCCAGCGAAGCGATCGCGCTCCACCGCTCCATCGGCCCCCACAATCACCACATCGGCTTGCTGAATGTCATCGGGGCCGAGGGCCGTGACGACAGCGCCACCCTGGGCCTCGGTCACAATCTCGTGGCCCATTGCTTGAGCGGTGCGCTTGAGGGCCTCTGCCGCCATCTGGGTATGGGCCTCGCCAGCGGTGCTAGCGGTAACGGCAACAATTTTTGTCATAGGTTTCCTACTGGTCTGTGAATACCTGATTCAAAAGCTTTTTTAGTAGGGTGCATTCGCGAAGCAACGCACCGTTTGGAGACCGTGCCACCAGCCATCAGCATTCCAAGGATGGTGTGCATTGGTGCATTGCGGCTTCGAGGTTGCTGGTGGATCCCTAGGGGATCTAGCCGCGAATGCACCCTACCGAGAGCACCTCACCTCCTGCACGGTGACAAGTTTTCGCATCGCCTGGATGTTTTCCATGGGCGGCAGCCGCGGGCCGATTTGACCCAGCGCTCCCATGGAAAAGGCCGTGGCCAGGGTGGCGCAGTCTCGCAGCGGTTCGCCACCCAGCAATCCCGCCACCGTACCCGCTACCATGGCATCGCCCGCACCGACGGTGCTTTTGATCTCAACCGCCGGGGGCTGAGCGTGAAAGGCCTGGGTGCGATCGATAAACAACGCCCCTTCACTCCCCATCGACACCACCACGTAGGGAATGCCGGAGCTAATCAGCTCACGAGCGGCGGCGACAATCTCAGCGTGGCTCTCCAGACGGGTGTTCAGCACCTCCTCCAGTTCCACCCGGTTAGGCTTGATTAGGTCGGGCTTGGCGGGCAGGCCAAAGCGCAGCGCGTCGCCGCTGGTATCAAGAATCACGGTTTTGCCCTGAGCCTTGAGGGGGCCGACCAGCTCGTCATAGATATCGGTAGATAACCCCGCTGGCACGCTGCCCGAAAAGACAAACCAGTCGCAGCTCTCGGCCAAAGCATGGACTGCTTTTCTTAAACCATCGACATCCTGGTGGGTGGGCGACTGGCCAAGGTAGTTGATGTCGGTGACTTGTCCCTGGGCATCGTCCACAATTTTGATGTTGACGCGAGTTTCGCCGGGCAAATAGACAAAGTGGTCGTCAATATCCTTTTGGTGAAAAAGTGTTTTGAATAGGGCATCATTCTCCCGACCCAAAAAGCCCGTGACGCTGACCCTATGACCCGCCTCGGCCAAAAAGGAAGCTACGTTCACGCCTTTGCCGCCGGCATCGTCCTGCTTCCAATTGACCCGGTTTACCGCATCGGCCCGAAAGTTTGGAATCGAGACGGTCTGGTCGATCGCTGGGTTGAGCGTCACTGTCGCAATCCGTTGCGCTTTGGGGGGGTGGGTCATAGCGCCCTCACCTCCTCAGCGGTGCGACAGGCGATCGCTTTTTGAGCTAGCCGCTTCATCTGCTTCATCGACGCTCCCCGCAGCCGTGCTTTGACTTTCGGGATGCTGGGGATATCCATGCTCAGCTCTTTCACCCCCAGCCCGGCGAGAATCATTGCCCCCTGGGGCTCTCCGGCTAAACCACCGCAGACACCGACCCATTTACCAGCCAACTTGGCCCCCTGCACGGTCTGACAAATTGCCCGCAGCACGGCAGGATGCAGAGCGTCGGCCTGCTTGGCCAGGGTGGGATGACCCCGATCCATCGCCAGGAGGTACTGGGTCAGGTCGTTGGTACCCACCGAGAAGAAGTCGACTTCCTGGGCAAATTCCGCCGCCATCAGCACGGCGCTGGGCACCTCGACCATCATGCCGATTTCTACGGGCGGCCCATCGATCGCCGCTCGCACTGACTCCAGCACCGTCTTAGCGGCGCGAATGTCTTCCAGCGTGGCAATCATGGGGAACATGATGCGGATGTAGCCGCCACGAGCCGCCCGCAGAATTGCCCGCAGCTGAGTCTCAAACAGATCGGTGCGCTCCAGGCACAGCCGCACGCCGCGAATACCGAGGAAGGGATTCTCTTCAGCGGGCTGGTTCAGGTAGGGCACATGCTTGTCACCGCCAATATCCAGCGTGCGCACGATCAGCGGCAGGCCGTTGAGGGCTTCGGTCATCTGGCGCAGCGCATCATACTGCTCCTCTTCGCTGGGGGGCGCGGTGCGGTTGAGAAACAGAAATTCCGTCCGCAGTAGCCCCACCCCTTCGCCCCCGGCATTCACAGCCGGGGCGGCTTCCGCTGGTCCGCCGATATTGGCGACCACCTCAATGCGGTGGCCATCGGTGGTGATAGCAGGCTGGAACCGGGTTTGCTGCTCCACATCGCGCAGTTGGGCGCGTTCTGCCTGAGCCTGCCGTGCCTTCTCCAAATCTCCTTCGGTCGGGTTGGGGTAAAGCTGGCCCTGGTCGCCATCGAGGATAGCAATCGCACCCTCCCGCAACTCCATCACTCCATTACCTGCCCCAGCCACCGCAGGAATGTTGAGCGATCGCGCAATAATCGCTGTGTGGCTGGTCGCCCCGCCCGCCGCCGTGCAGAATCCTTGAATTCTCTCCGGATCCAGCCCGGCAGTATCTGAAGGCGTCAGGTCATCAGCAATCAAAATTACAGGATGATCCGGCAGAGCTGATCCAGCCTCACCACCGCCCACCAGCCGCGCCAGCACCCGCTGTCCCACATCCCGCACATCTGCTGCCCGACCCGACAAGACCGGATCGGCTAACGCCTCTAATTCTTTTGCCTTGGTTTCGATTACCTGCTGCCAAGCCCAGGGCGCGCTGTGGTTGGGCGGAATTCGGTTCAGTGCCTCCTGCTGAAGCTCGGGGTCAGCCAAAAACTCCCGGTGGGCCTGAAAGATCGCGGCCTTAGCCTTGCCCGATCGCTCTTTGATGGCGGCGTAGAGGTCGGTAAGATCAATGTCGGCGAGGGCAATCGCATCCCTCAGCCGATCCTGCTCTGAGATTGGGTCACTAGCGGTTTCGGCAAACTCTAGCTTGGTACGGTGGAAACGGTGCAAGGGCGCGATCGCCAGCCCTGGCGACGCCGCCACCCCAGACAGAGCACGACTTTCTAGCTCCAACGCCGGTAGCTTCAAAGCCGGACTGGCCGCTACTTCCTCTTCTTCCTCCAGCCCGTCTTCCACCGCCTGCTGCAAAGCGTTCAGCGCTTGAGTGGCATCACTGCCCTTAGCCAACACCCGCACCATGCCATCTCGCTCAACCCCCAGTTTCAGCAGCGACATCAGGCTTTTGCCGTTGGCCACCTGGTCGCCGTAGCGCACCCGCACCTCGGCACTAAAGGATTTCGCCAAATCCGCAAACACGGTGGCGGGCCGAGCATGCAGACCCGTCGGCGCATCAATGGTGACATCAAAAAACTGGTCAAAGCCTTCAGTGTCGAGCCCTTTGCTGCTGGAGGATGACTTACCGGTGAGGCGATCGCAAATTACCTGGGCGTCCTCCGTATCTACCAACGCCTGCACCGCCGCCGGGTCATCTAGCACGTGGGTCAGGTTGGTGAGAATCTGCAGGTGCTCATCCGACTTCGCCGCAATACCCACTACCAAACGCACTACCTCGCCGGGGTTCCACTCCACCCCGGCGGGAATTTGCAGCACCGCAATGCCTGTCGTCACAATCAGGTCGCGCTGAGCGGGCTGTCCGTGGGGAATGGCGATGCTGTTACCCAGGTAGGTGTTGGCTTGGGTCTCCCGCATCTGCATGCTGTCCACGTAGCCCGGCTGAATGCGAGCACGGTTAACCAACAGCTCTCCCACCTGCCGAATCGCGTCTTTTTTGCTGTGGGCAGTGGCCTTCAGCCGCACATCCTCCGGCGTTAGGTTAATCATTCAAACTTCTCTCTTCTCTATGGGGTATTAAAAAGTATCTGCGAGGAAATTTAAGCGGATTTAATTAAGTAATCTAAACGCACAAAACTCACCCAGAATCTCGACGTTCCGGGCCAGGGATCAATACCTACGAGGCGTTTTCCGATGTCTTAATTGTTGAAGACTAGAAGCAATCTGGGAGAGCTTTGTTATATTTCCTTAGACATTGGTTAAAGATTTGTATCGCCCAGAAGTCAGCTCAGCAGACTTCACAAAAATCCAGCGCTACTAGTCCTATAATTTGGCCACAAACCCTCCTTTAGGGATATGACATTAGCTCAAAACTACCTCCTGTCCCGCTGTTCTCCTAGCAGAATTGTATCCCTGCATACAGTACACAACTGGAGAGAATTTTATAAGTGGGTCTGGCTGACCATGAGGTGAATTGACTTTTACCGCGCTGTTTTTTCGCTCCCTCCCGCTCCAAATCACGGCCCCACTATGCAAGACATTCAAATTGAACCTGTGCTTACCGTTGAGGCAGTGCCTGAGGTCCTTCAGGCAGACGCTAAGGGTGTTTCCCTACGAGATGTGACCAAGAAATACGGCTCGTTTGCAGCGGTTCAAAACATTACTCTTGATATTTCCGCCGGTTCATATACCTGCTTGCTAGGCCCTAGCGGCTGTGGCAAAACCACCACCATGCGCATGATCGCGGGCCACGAAGATATTTCTGAGGGCGACATCTATATCGGTGAAACGCGCATCAACGACATTCCCGCCACTCAGCGCAACACCGCCATGATGTTTCAAAACTACGCGCTGTTCCCCCACAAAACCGTGTGGGACAACGTCGATTTTGGTCTCAAAATGGGCGGCATGACCAAAGCCGAGCGGCAGCACCGCGTCGGCGAAATGCTGGAGGTGGTGGGGTTGAGTGGGTTTAGCGATCGCAAACCCGCCCAGCTCAGCGGTGGTCAGCAGCAGCGGGTCGCCCTCGCTCGCGCCTTAGTCACTCGCCCCCAGGTGCTCATGCTCGACGAGCCCCTCAGTGCCCTCGACGAATCGCTGCGGGTGAAAACTCGCGGCGAGCTGCGCAAGCTTCAGCGCCAGTTCGGCATGACCTTCATTCAGGTCACCCACAACCAAGACGAGGCCTACTCCCTCTCCGACCAGATTGTGGTCATGGATCACGGCCGCGTCGATCAGGTCGGCACCCCCGCCGAGATCTTCTCTAAGCCTCTGTCCAAGTTTGTGGCCCGCTTTACCGGCGACAACAACATCTTCCCCGGCACCGTCACCAGCGCCGTGCAAGACACCGACGGCCAGCTGATTCAGCTCGACATTCCCTCCCTGGGCACCCTGCTGTGCCTCGGCGACTACGCCCAGGTAGGAACCGAAGCCGCCTGCTGCATCCGCGCCGACCTGATGCAGATCAAATCCCTCGCCGACGCCGAAACGTCAGTCTGCGGCCCGGCCACCAACCGCCTCACCGCCCGCATTACCGCCGTAGAGTTCACTGGCTACGTCACCCGCGTTTCCCTAGTGCTCGAGCGCAGCGGTGTAGAAGTGCTGTACAAAGCCCGCACCCCTGACTGGCTCACCACCACCTTTATTGAAGGGCAGGTGGTCGTACTCGACTGGGCCGCCGCCGACTGCGTTTTTCTGCCCCACTAGCTTTGAGCTAGACACCTCCAGCGTTCTCCTCCCACGCTTTCTCAACCATTCGTTGTTACTGAATTGCTAACCATGGGTAAGTTTTCTCGCCGCCAAGTGATTCGCACCGGCCTCGCCGCTGGGGCTTTCCTCACCGCCACCCGCTGCGCCGCCCCCTCAGGTACCCCCAATAACCCGGCTTCTGGCCCCCAGGTCAACACCAACCAAAGCAAGGATGTAACCCTGCGGCTAATTGGCACGGGCGTGTCGCAAATCAACGACATCCGCGACAAAGCCCAAGAAGATCTGGGCTTTAAGTTCGACATGCGCGCCCTCAGCACCGAAGAAAACAACCAGATCGCTATTACCCAGCCCGGCCAATACGACATTTTCGATGGTGAGTACTTCAGCCTGCCTCTGGTGGTGCCCTCGGGTAACCTTCAGCCCATCGACATCAAGCGCATCACCAACTACGACAAGATTGTCTCCTTCTTCAGAACCGGCGAGTTCAAGGGTATGCCGGTCGAAAAATCTCAAGGTACCGCTCCCTTCAAGGTGCAGTACCTCACGGGCGCCGACTCCAAAGAGTTTTCTGACACCCCCACTGACTATGCCACTCTCATTCCCTTCCAATACAACGCCGACACTCTGGGCTACCGCCCCGACCTAGTTGGTCGCACCATTGAGAGCTGGGGCGAGCTGTTCAACGAAGAATTTAAGGGCAAAACCTCCATCCTCGACATTCCGCAGATTGGCATTATGGATGCGGCCATGGTGGCCGAGTCGCTTGGCCTCATGACCTTTGCGGACAAAGGCAACATGACCAAGGCCGAAATTGACCAAATCATCGAGATTCTCAAAGAGCAAAAAGCCAATGGCCAGTTCCGCGCTTTTTGGAAGACTTTTGACGAGTCAGTCAACCTGATGAGCTCTGGGGAAGTCGTGCTGCAATCCATGTGGTCGCCAGCGGTGACGGCGGTGCAGTCCCAGGGCACTGAGTGCATCTACGCTCCCCTCAAGGAAGGCTATCGAGGCTGGGGCGGTGGCATTGGCCTCTCCAAGAACTTGGAGGGTGTTAACCTCGATGCCGCCTACGAGTACATCAACTGGATGCTCGACGGCTGGGTGGGCGCGTTCCTCGGACGCCAAGGCTATTACAGCGCCGCCCCCGAGACCGCCCGCAAGTTTATGTCCACCTCCGAATGGGATTTTTGGTACGAAGGTAAACCCGCCGCTGAAGACATCGTTGACCCCTTCGGCAAGACCCTGGCCAAAGCCGGCGTCAGCCGCGACGGCGGTTCCTTCGACGAGCGCTTTGGCAACATCGTCTGCTGGAACTCGACCATGGAAGAAAACACCTACTTGGTGCAGAAGTGGAACGAATTTATCGCCTCGTAGAAAATGTAGGGGAGTGAGGGGGTAGGGGAGTAGGGATTGTCTCTATCTCCTCATTTGCTCATCTTCATTACCTCCCTTGTCTCGATCACTCTCCACTCTATATACCCCCAATCTGCCCATGTCTGAAACCTGGAAAGCCCTCAAGCCCTACGCGCTAATTACGCCGCAGACATTGGTATTTCTGCTGTTTTTGGTCTTCCCCATTCTTATGATTGGGGTGGTGAGCTTTTGGGAATTCAACGGCTACTCTATGACCCCGGCATTCACTCTGGCTAACTACCAGGGTATTTTGACCGATGTTACGTTTAAAACCTATCTAAACACGTTTAAGTTTTTAGGGATGGTGTGGCTAGCGACGCTTTTAATTGGCTACCCAGTGGCCTATTTCTTGGCGTTCCATGTGCCTAAGCTAGAGTGGCAAATTTTGCTGTTCTTAGTTTGTACAATCCCGTTTTGGACCTCGAACATCATTCGGATGATCTCATGGGTCCCATTGCTAGGGCGAGAGGGATTGGTCAACCAAATGTTTATGGGTGTTGGACTGATTCAGCAGCCAATGGAGTTTTTACTCTACTCCGACTTTGCGGTGGTGCTGGGTATGGTGCACCTTTACATCATTTTTATGATTGCGCCCATTTTCAACAGTTTGATGCGAATCGAGCGCTCCTTAGTAACCGCAGCTGAAGACCTCGGCGCTTCTGGCCTGCAGGTTTTTAAGGAAGTGATTTTGCCACTATCGGCACCAGGCATTGCGATCGGCTCGATCTTCATTGTCACGTTGGTGATGGGCGAGTTTGTGACCGTTCGCCTCATGGGGGGCGGGCAGTCAGCATCGGTTGGCAAGCTGATTCAGACCCAGATTGGTAGTTTGCAGTATCCCTTGGCGGCGGCTAATGCGATCGTGCTGTTAGCCGTGACCATGCTGATCATCGTCTCGATTCTACGCGTGCTAGATATTCGTAAGGAGCTGTAGAACAGAGGTTGTGCGCCCTCACCGCAGCCAAGCTACTTTCCCGGTTCTCTCTCCCTAAGGGAGAGGGCTAAGGTGAGAACTTTTAGGAATTGAGCTAAGCAATTTTGTCAGTCAATTAGCCCACCGACAACTCCCGATAAAAACCCATGCAAAAACGCTCACTGACTTATTACCTGCTGCTAGCGTTCTTCTGCCTATTCGTGCTGTTTCTCTACGGCCCGATGATCACCATTTTTATGTTGTCCATGCAGGGGCCGGATGGCGGATTAACCTTTCCCATGCGAGGCTTGAGCTTTTATTGGCTGGGGCAGGTGTTTCAAGAGCAGCGAGTAGGCAATTTTATTGAGCCCTTTGTGCGATCGCTCATTCTAGGCGCAGCTGTCATGGCGATTACTATCACTGCTTCAGTATTGGCCAGCATGGGGTTTCGCCAGCGGTTTAAGGGCTCTACGGTAATTTTCTACATGACCATTGCCAGTCTGATTGTGCCGAGCATTCTGGTTTCTCTGGGCATTGGGGTTGTGTTTCAGGTAATAGGTTGGCCCACCAACTGGTTTACCTCCGGCCTGGGCGCTCACCTAACCTGGACTTTGCCCATTGCCTTTTTGATCATGTTGGGCATCTTCAACCGCTTTAACCCCTCCTACGAAGAGGCTGCCCGTGATCTGGGAGCTACCGACTCTAAAACCTTCTGGGAGATTGTGATGCCCTTAATTGCCCCCAGCTTGCTGGGAGTAGGGCTGCTTACCTTCACCCTCTCCTACGACGAATTTACCCGAACATCACTGGTGTCGGGTCAGAGCAACACTCTGCCACTGGAAATCTTCGGGATGACCACCAACGTTACCTCGCCTGCCCTCTACGCCTTGGGCACGTTGACAACCATTTTCTCGGCGTCGCTGATTTTGATTGCCTTCTTTGCCTACAACGCTGTGGTCAGGCGGCAGCGGGGTAAGGCCTAGGTTACGTTACAAAAGGTGCTGCCCCCGCCCCATCCTCTGCCGACACCTTTAGGATGGGCCAATGGACAGAGATGCTTTTTTGGCCCTATTGCGACAGCACCGGGCGATCGCCGTTATCCGCGCCCTTGATCTCAATCAGGGGCTTGCCATGGCCGAAGCTGCTGCTGCTGGCGGTATCCATCTAATTGAGATTACCTGGAATAGCTGGCATCCTGGGGATCTAGTCAGCAAGCTCAGTCACCGATTGCCCCACTGCACCATCGGCGTTGGCACTGTTTTATCTAAAGCCAATCTGAGAGATGCAGTTGGAGCTGGAGCGCATTTTTGCTTTTGCCCTCACACCGATTCGGCAATTATTGAGCTGGCCCAAAAGATGGAAGTTCCTATTGTGCCAGGTGCTCTCACGCCTAACGAAGTTGTCACCGCCTGGCAAGCCGGAGCAACAGCCGTTAAGGTGTTTCCGATCAATGCCGTGGGAGGAGCCAGCTACATCCGTAGCTTTCAGGGGCCGCTGACTCACATTCCGCTCATTCCTACCGGTGGGGTAACCGTTGAGAATACTAGGGATATGCTGAGGGCAGGGGCGATCGCCGTGGGTCTTTCCACCAGCCTGTTTCCCAAAGCTGCTGTAGCTGAGCAAAACTGGGCAGCGATTACAACTCTAGCAGCTCAGTTGGTGGACACCCTAGCCATTACGGACTCCTCGTTCTAACTGGCCAGTTTAAAGGCCTCCACGCTCACGGCGTAAATAGCCCCAACTTTAAAGCTGTTGATGCAGTCTAGCCAAACCGGTTTTGGCACCGTTTTTACCAGGGCTGGATCGCGCCAGCGACGACTATACACGAGCCAGCTGATCAGCTCTGCCACCAGCACTAAAAGCGCTGAGACAACGGTATCTTGCGCAGCGGCTTGACCGGCGATCGCCGCTAGAGACACCGTAAAAAAGTAGCCTAGCAGCAGGCTCAGCAACACCAGTGATACCCGCCGCCAGGGGTTAATTAGCCACTGACTAAACTGATCACCCAGGTCGTCGATTAGGGTACTTAAACGGGTGCGCTGCATGGGTTTGCCCCTAAAATGCCTCTGCCATATCTAGATCATTCGCTAGCAATGTTTTGCCCTTCTACCAGAAACTAAAACTCAGACCGGCACGCAGGGTGAATGCCCCCCTGACCACAGATATACTCTAGCTGCTCACCCTCAAGATTTAACGCTTGAGAAAAGTCTACCCCCATCAGCAGTTCGGTGTTTTTTGGCGCCACGATGGTGGTTACAAACGCATCTTCCTGCGATCGCTCCGGCGTAAAAAATTGCGCCCCAGCCAGATCGACCCCAGCCAAGTTCGCCTTTTTCAAAACTGTTCTCTCTAGGTTAGCCCCTACCAAATTTGCTCCCTCCAGGTTGGCCTGGCTCAGGTCAGCCCCTTGCAGCCCAACCTGAGTGAGGTTAGCCTGGCGTAGATTAGCTGCCGTTAGGTCCGCCTCGCTCAGATTAGCGTCAGCCAAATCCGCCCGGGTTAGATCCGCCGAGGTCAGCGTTGCCCCCGCCAGATACGCCTGCCGCAGGCGAGCATCTACAAGGCTGGCCTGGCTCAAGTTGGCGTCGGTCAAATCTGCCCCCACCAAACTGGCACCGTTAAACTTGCCGTGGCTAACATCCGCAGCAATAAACCAGGCGCTGCTTGCATTAGCCCCAGAAAAATCAGCATAGGCCGCCAGGGAATTGCTCAAGTTGGCCCGCAACAGGCTGGTATTGCGAAACACCGTACGGTGCAAATGGGCAGCCACCAGACTGACTTCTGTTAGATCTGAGCCACTGAAGTCAGTTGTCCAATCATCAAAGGTATCCTGACGACCATCTGCCCCCACATCGAAAAGCTTGGCCTTGCGCATTCTCGCCCCCGAAAGCACGGCGTTGCGCCAGGTAATTCCCGCCAAATGCTGTTGCTCCAACACCATGGTAAAGGCGTCAGGGCTTTCAATTATATAGCTCAAATTGGTGCCGCTGAGGTCAATCTGGTTAAGATTGCCGCTGTGCAGTACCAAAATTTTAGTCAAGGTTTGCTTCACCGTGCGCTGTCGCAGCTGTGGCAGCAGTCGCTGCTCAGGGGGCAGCGATAGCAGGTCGTTGGCTAGAGCTAGATTAAGCCGCTGCAAGTGAGGAATAGCCGATGGCCCTAAGGTAACTAGGGCCTGCTGCAAGGTATCGAGTAAGTTAGGATCACTAGTCTGAGCTAGCATGTCCACTAACAGCGGTATAGCGCGGCTGTCCTGACTACTGGCTAGTGCTAAGGCGGCAGCCTGGCGATCGCTAAACGAGGTGGCATTGCGGCTGAGATTTTCTACCAGGGCCAAAAACAACGCATCTCTTTGATTGGTCTCAGGTAACCGTCGATCTAGCCACACAGCTCCCAAACCACCCAGCACAATCACCCCAGCCAGGGCGCTAATCACAGGTATATGTCGCTGCCAGCCTTGGCTCCACGACACCGCTGCTGACTCAGCTGGAGACAGCACAATGGCCCTGAAGCCGCTGTATTCTTCTGGGGTCAATCTCGCTAGGGACAACGACGTTGACAAGGCTGAAGCATCTCCTCCATTCAAGGAATCATTGTTTTGGCTGTCAGATACAGGATGATACCGACTCGGTATCTGCCCGCCCCGCAACAGCACAACCCGAGTGCGTGCCAAATGGTCATACCAGGTCCACCGCGAACGGCTAGTCTGCCCAATAGCCCCCGCCCCCAATCCACAGACAAGAGTCAGCCCACCGAGCCAAGGCAAACTAGGAAACGCTCCGCTACCGAGCCAAATTCCATAGGCCACTACTGTGGGCAACCCCCAGCGACCTAGCTCTCGCACTAAGATCTTGCGGGCACTGGGTAAGGGGCGATCGTTCGCCACCACCTGTATTCCTAGCCAGCCCTTCGGCCAAGTTTTACCTCGGGTCGCTAGACCATAGAGTTGAGTGCCCACAAAGACCCCTGGTAACACCAAGGTACTAAACCACAGCACATTGGTTAGAGGCGGCACCTCCGTCACCAGACGCTGGCGCGATAGCCCCAACGGACGAGCAATTGCGCTCTGAGCCGCCGCTACCGCCGAATTTACCGGCACTAGCTCTGCGGTAGAATGCCGACGAACTAACTCTCCTGCTCCCCAGGGAAGCGCTATACTCCCCACCAGCAGCCCCACCTCTAAACCCCAGGCCGCCAGTCGCCGCAGCAATAAACTGTGAGGTACCGATAACCGCCCCTGTACCCGAGCGACAGACACCTGAGCTGAAATCGGCTGAGAAGGAGAAGTCTGTGCCATAGAAAGCCTGATACAGTCCAGGTTTTGAATTTACTAAGGAATACTAAGCAAGCGACGCCCGGAAACTAGCCCTAGTTTTCCACCGCAGTTGCCCTTCATAATAGCGAAGGCCTTCTATTCCGGCGGATTTTAACCCTCAACATTTCAACCGTTTATACAAGGTCTAGGCACCTTGAAATCTGGCACATTTACTGTCACATCCGCCTGTATCTTTGAATACGATAGAAACATAGACAAATGCTCCTAATTGGAGGACACGCCATGAAAGCTATGCTCAAATCCTTTTCTCTGCCCGCCGCCGCCCTTGCTTTGGCTTTGGGCACAGGCGTGGCCTCAGCCCAGTCCGTTGCTCAAACTCCTCTCAGCCAGCCCATACAAACCAGCGGTTCTGTTAATCCTAGTCGCCCTTCCAGCTGTGGTGTTCTTGGTGATAGTGCAGTCCAAGTTTTGCAGGTTAATCAAGACTTTGCTGCCGTCGATATTGCTGTAAACGGTACCAGCGGTCTTACCCTGCTTATTCAAGGCAGCAATGGCTTCAGCGAATGTCATACCGGTGGCGGCGGTACTATCAATGCACCGGGGCTACTAAACCAGGGCACCTACTCCTTCTTTATTGGCAATAGTGGCCCTACCGCAACCAGCTATAACCTCACTATCCGAGAAAACTAATTTCGCTATCTACCTACACATAACCAAAACCGCCTGAATCAATTGGGTCAATTCAGGCGGTTTTGATCGTATGAATGAGGATCAAATGTCATCAAAATAGAACCCCTCCAAGCACTCCGAGGAGCAGTTGAAGGGGTTCAAGTAAGGACCTGGCATCGAGCTATTTTGACAAGGGGCAACCCCCTCACTATCTTCGCCGCAGCTGCGTTTCACGACTGAGTTCGGGATGGGTCAGAGTGGGACCACAGC
>NZ_JAMPKY010000015.1 GCF_039962255.1 Leptolyngbya subtilissima AS-A7
CAATTTTGAAGGGTGGGCACTTCGACGGTTTCCAGGGCAAGGGCTTCGAGATGGCCAGTACAACTGCCGTAAAATGGTTTGAGAAATATCTCAAGCAGGTCGACGCTCCTGTCCTAGAGGCTAATGCTGCTTAGCGGTTTATACGCTCGATTTTGGGTATCTTGCCAGTGCTATTTTATCTACAGATACAGCTGTAAAAGTAATGGCGTTTGCCAGATTCTAGAACTCTTCCAACTCCAAACTATTCAAACCTACTTGGCATAAAAACGGCTAGCTGCAAGCGCAGGCAACTACTCAACCCGCCCTGCCGCTTTTGCATTCCCACTGACCTCGTACTTGGTGAGTAGACGCGACAGAATGGCAGAGTTGTAGCAGACGACAGCGTTCGCGACCAACCGTGCACATTGATTGCTGATCTCGGGGGTGAGCCCCCATAACGTTGGGTACCTTTGATGCAAAGATGCCATAGGCATCCGTAATGTTCAGCTCAAAAAGGTTTACCAGTGGCCGAGTTCGATGGTAGTGCTGGCAGTCCGTTTGTAAACCAAATCTTGCACGATCGCTATCAAATTCAAGCCCTGCTGGGTCGCAAACCCGGACGGCAGACGTTTTTGGCGCTCGATTTAAAGAACCAATTGCCTGTTGTCATTAAACTCTTACTGTTTAGTCCAGATTTTACCTGGGAAGATTTAAAGTTATTTGAGCGCAAGGCAGAAACCCTTAAAGCTCTTGATCGTCCAGCGTTACCCCAATACCTTGCTTATTTTGAGGTAGAAACTGAGTTCGGCAAGGGTTTTGCGCTGGTACAAAGTTACATCGAAGCTCGCTCACTTCAACAATTAGTACAAGACGGATGCAGGTTTATCGAAGCAGAATTAACAGCAATCGCCAAAGCTTTACTAGATATTCTAGAATACCTTTATTACCTTCAGCCGCCTGTCATTCATCGTGATATTAAACCGAGTAATGTGTTGTAAAAAACCACAGCGGCAATAGCCTTGGTGAAGTTTATCTGACTGATTTTAGCTCGGTACAAACAGCCGCCCATGGTGATACGGTAACCGTGGTCGGCACCTATGGTTACATGCCACCTAAACAATTTGGTGGACGGTTTTTACCCACATCCGACTTGTATGGTGTTGGGATGACCTTAATCTATTTGGCGACAGGTCAACATTCTGCCGATCTACCTCAGAACGATTTACACGTTGAATTTAAGCATTGGACAACCCTAAGCGAGTTTTCCACTAGTTGGATCGAATGGCTAACAAGCCCAAGCCTAGCCAAAAGACCGGAATCAGCAAGAGACGCAAGGCTACATCTTCTAAAGCCTCACCAAGGCCAAAAAAACGGCATTGGCCAGACAAAAAACTACTCAAGAACAACAAAACGTCCATCATCATCCTTTATTTCTGTAGAGGCAACTCAAACCACTCTTCAACTAAACATACCTTCGAAAAAGTTCAATATCTCTATCCACCATTGGATATAAACCAGGGCTTATGGATTTATCTGATGCTAGCCGTAATGCTATTGCTAGCTTATCTAGGAGTAGTCTCAATGCCGGTTTTTTGCAGTACCTTTCAATAAGTTTTGCTTTACATTATTATTTATGGCCTTAGGTTTAGTAGTAGGTTCTAAGATAACTTTTCATACGCTAGAACCTAGACTTCTAATTCCAGTTGAGGGCGAAGAGCTAGTTAAGCGCTTCGCAAGTGCTAAAATTTTACCTAATACTAGTGCTAACATTACATTTCAAAAAAAGCTGGAGTAGTTATCGTTACTCTTAACCTGCTAAATGGTCTGGGGCCGACTGTAATTTTTCAAGACACACTTGTGGGCATTTCTGCTGGCGCGGAGACACGGACTCGCTATCGGCTCAGTTTGAATTTGTCATCTGATGGGCAAACGATTGTCGTCGACGGCGATAGTCAGGAAATTGAATGGCTCTACAATGGGTTAAGCGATTGGGCAGGTTTCCAGCAAGCCTTAGACGTTATAGCAGCTGGCTAGAGCAGCAGACTAGGCTTAGCTAAGCCCAAGGGTGCGGACGGGTAAGTAATTTCGCTCTAGGTAAGCCAGTAGCTCACGCTGCAGTGGCCTGGCCGATGCAGCCGTGCTGGCCAGGGCGCGAGTACCAATCCCTCAGCTCCATTGCTGAAAGTCCCAATACGGCTGGAATCCCTCAAATTCTTTAATCAGCTCCACCATGCCGAGTACGTTGATGGTGAGGTTAGACTGTGCGATCGCAGTCTTGGGGTTGAGCTTTAGACGTAGCACGTCAGCATAGGGCCAGACCCATTCCTGCTGGCCAAGTCTCTTCCCCGGTAGTCGAGGTGAGCATCTGTGCTGTGACCTGTATTGCTAGTGGTAGTGAATTGCTTACTGCTGCTGTAGATCCCAGGTGTGAAGCTGGCCAAGTGTAGCCAGAGGTGTTTCTCATTGCCCACGGTATAAGGCCCTAAAGTAGTAAAGCTGCGATTCGGGTCTATTCAGTTGCTTTGTAGTATCTGGATAGCTGCCCAGCGCTGCAACTATGCCGCAGCTGCTCTCCTGCGGAAACCCTTTTCACACAAAGCATCCAAGTCAATCAAGAGGTTTGGATGCACCTACAGATAGAACAGCGAAATAGGCTTTGAGACAACTGTCACAAGCCAGCACATGCCAAATTAAGTTCAATTTTCAGCGCTACTGGCACAGAGGATTTTGCTTAGCACCAGCACCGGTAAAGACCGATGATTCCAAAACAAGCTTCGAGGGTCAGCTGTCGCCATAAAGCTCAGTTCAGAGTGCATCGAACTATGGCGATTGCCGCTGCTAGCCTACAGTGCCCTGGTATGGGGTGCTCTCGATGGGGTGAGGAGAGATCTGGCGAGGTGGCTTGGTCGACAACGCCCGGTCTAATTTGTTTGCGGGGTTAAGAGAGGCTGTTTATTCGCAGCCCGGCATGGGGCGAAAGGCAGCAGCTATATTACCCGACAAGCTGCTGACCTGGCGCGGCTGGTTCCCAGATTTTGCTAGTGGGTACGACTGTCAGACTTGGCTCAAATAAGATTGAGCCCAGTAGAGTGGGTACCCGCTCTACTGGAACCCTTAGCTTGTGGTGGCTATTATGCCCAGAGCCTTGCCAGAGTTGACCCGCAAGCAAATTCAAAAAGCTTGGCGGACAACCACCCAATCCAGCGAGAAATTGCCCTCCGGTTTGGCGTGGGAGAAGCAACGGTCAAGCGCCTGATCAAGGGTATGGGCAAAGGGTTGGCGGCCATCAGGCATGCAGTGGTAGGTGTTGCAATCGCCAACAGTGCCCATGTTGAGATTGACGGCCTCAGCATCAACCACTACATCACCTTGACCATTGCGGCCCTGGTTGATGAACTGCCCAACGTCCCAGCCAAGTCGAAGGAAGGGGTAGCGGGCACATTGCTACGCTACCTTGAGTTTCACGAAAAACTACACCCTCAGACTTTGAGGCGGTGGTCGACAAACTACTGGAGCATCCAGACTTTGACCCCGAAAAATTAGTGGCGTTGCTCCAGCAACGCTATGTCAAAGCTGGGTGATGCAAACCCCGGTAAGCACCCTAGAGCAACTTCTCAGTTCCTAGCAACGCCTCATGGGCACAAATCGGATAGTCTAGAGCCGCATCCAAGATTCTCCCCAACACCCCCACTAGGCCATAGGAGACTGTGCCAATCAGCAGACCGTAACTCATCAGCCCCCGGTGCTTCACGAAGTGGTCATAGGGTAGCCAGTAGAGGCAGGGTGGTTTGCGCTTGTGTTCCACGTCTCGGTCTGCGGTGGCCCACAGTTTATGCAGGTATGCAGTTGCTCCAGCAACAATCCACAGCCCTTTGTGCGGCATCTGCCGCCAATAGCCTATTACTCTAAGGGTTTACAGCGCTGAGGCTGCCCAGGTCGCACAGGTGGTGTTTGCGGTTGGAGCCGCTGTAGATAAGACGGAAGGGGGCGGTCATTGTCTATTTCTGAATAGATACAAAATTCCCAAACACCCCTCTCTGATGGCCGGAAGTAGAGATTGAACGTGATACCACTTTGCACAGTCCAGCCTAATAACCTTGCCATGACGGCGATCGCCTTGCCTACCAAGCCATAGCTACCGATGTGGACTGAGGCGGATGGCTGGGGCTGCACATTAACGTGACTACCCTCCTTTTGGCCAGTGATGTGGGCGGCTAACCATTCCCCATAGGTGATCTCGACAGAAGAACATTGCCCCGCTGGTGCTAGTGCTGGGCTTGGGAGTTGGTGTATCAGGCCGAGTTGCCAAGGCTTTGATGCTGATGGGGTTGTCCTGCACTGCATTGGTGCCACAGCGATGCCTGCGTTAACCCGTAGGGCGAATGGTGCATCCCTCGCGGCCCTACGGCCTTCCGATTCTAAAAGGTGCGATGCCTGCGTTAACCCGTAGGGCGAATGGTGCATCTGCTGGTAACGAGACAGCGGCTACCGCTGGGTGGACTGCAAGTAAGGCACAATTAGAGGGCTATGTGCTCGCTCCATACCATGCTCCCAAATTGAGCTGACTGCGCTGCGATCGATATTGGTATGAGGTGAGGGCTTGAACAGAAAATTCGCAAAATTGGCTGGCTCTTTGCGAAATGATGAGCCCTCGTGCTGTAGTTCTCTTTGGCAAAGTTGAAGTTGAGTCACCCTGCCTCCTCGATATACCTATACCGGGGGGGCAGCGGTTTTTATTGGTAATTACTAGGGCAGCTGTCCAGAGGGCGATCGCGCCAGCTCTTCCTGAAGCAAATTTTCGTAGACGCGAGGCAGTCGGGCGGTCATGCTGTTTGACTCGATACCATAGCCAAGGCTGGTCCAGGTGCCAGAGAGACGGCGCAGCACTTCATCTAGGCGACCGTCCCGCAGGGCGTTAGGAATATCCAAATCCCAGGCGGAGGTATCTCTGAGCCAATGGTAGACCACCAAATCCTGCGATTCGGGGTCAAAGCTGTAGTCGCCCCAGGAGCTAAACCAGCTGGAGGACTTGGGATGGTACTGGCGGGCTTTTTCTTGCCAGGTGCCGGTTAAAAACTGGTAGCGCCCGGCAGCGGTAGTGCAGTGCCCCTGATTTGGCCCAGCCACAATCTCAACACAGATGTTGGGATGGTGGTTGAGCTGCTGCACGGTGTTGCCGCCGTAAAGAACGTTATAGGGTTGGTTGGTGTTTGACTCAGCGGCAGAAATTGTGCGCATCAGGGCGCGAACGTAGGGGTCACCCCCGGTCATAGCCAACGGTTCAGGATGGCTGACCCATACGGTCTCTTGAATTTGCCGCAGCGAGGGATGGGGCAGCGATCGCACGCCCACAAATCCTGCACCCAGCAGCAGCAGGGCGATAAATAGCGCTCGCCGCTGCTTTGCCTTCTGAATCCGGCGCTGCCGGGCAAGTGTAGGAGAGGAGCTAGAGGGCAGTGAGGTCACAGGTAGCGACATAATTCAGGAACAGGGGCTAGATGCACCTAGTGCAGGGAACAGGGCAAGCGCCCTGCACCGCCCTGGAGACAGTGCAATTAAGCCATTGCAATGGTAGCTCATCGGCCCAGAAACCTGAGCCGGGGTGCGGCCCCTATCGATCTACCGACCCCATAATGATGTCGATACTGCCTAGAATGGCCATAATGTCGGCCACCTTCACCCCTTTCAACAGGTGGGGCAGAATTTGCAGGTTGTTGAAGTCAGCAGCCCGCACCTTAAAGCGCCAGGGGAAAATGTTGTCGTTGCCCATGATAAAGACGCCCAGTTCGCCCTTGCCGCTCTCTAAGCGCACATAGTGTTCCCCAGCCGGAATCTTGAAGGTGGGGGCAATCTTTTTGCCAATAAATTGGTAGTCAAAATTGTTCCACTCGGATTTCGGGCCTTCGGCCATGCGCTTGGCCTCAAGGTTCTCGAAGGCGCCGCCAGGAATTTGAGCACAGGCCTGCCGCAGGATTTTAACGGATTCTCTCATTTCGCGAATGCGGACCTGGTAGCGGGCCATGCAGTCGCCAGCGGTTTCGTACTGCACATCCCAATCAAAGTCGTCATAGCATTCGTAGTGATCGACCTTGCGAAGATCCCACTTGACGCCAGAGCCCCGCAGCATGGGGCCTGAGAGCCCCCAGGCAATCGCTTCATCGCGGGTAATGGTGCCAATGCCCTCAATCCGACGGCGAAAGATGGGGTTGTTGGTGATTAGCTTTTCGTACTCATCGACCTTGGGCAAAAAGTAGTCGCAAAAGTCTAGGCACTTGTCGAGCCAGCCGTAGGGCAGGTCAGCGGCCACGCCACCGATGCGGAAGTAGTTGTTGTTGACCATGCGGTAGCCGGTAGCGGCTTCCCACAAGTCATAGATCATTTCGCGCTCGCGGAAGATGTAGAAGAAGGGTGTCTGAGCGCCAACGTCGGCGAGGAAGGGGCCAAGCCACAGCAGGTGGTTGGCAATGCGGTTGAGCTCCAGCATGATGACGCGAATGTAGCTGGCCCGCTTAGGCACCTCAATGTTGGCCAGTTTCTCCGGGGCGTTAACGGTAATCGCTTCGTTAAACATGCCCGCCGCATAATCCCACCGGCTGACATAGGGCACAAACATGAGGTTGGTGCGGCTTTCAGCAATTTTCTCCATGCCTCGGTGCAGGTAGCCAATCACCGGCTCGCAGTCGAGTACGTCTTCGCCGTCGAGGGTGACAATCAACCGCAGCACCCCGTGCATGGAGGGATGGTGGGGCCCCATGTTGAGCACCATGGGTTCGGTCTTAGTTTCAATAATCGACATAGGGGCTACCCAATCGTCAAATCTAGTTCTGCTGTATCTTTGAGTATCTTAATGGGTATCGCCGCAGTTGGCATACGAAGCAGGGATTGAGATTGCTGATGGCAGAGCCAGAGTTTTATCACGTGCCGGTGCTGCCTGAGGCGGTGCTCGAAGGTCTGAACATTCAGCCTGGTGGGCGGTATCTAGACGCGACTGCCGGCGGCGGTGGCCACAGTCGGCTGATGCTTGAAGCTGATCCAACTGTGAGGGTGGTGGCTGTGGATCAGGATGCGGCCGCGATCGTGGCTACCCAGGCCAATTTGGCCGAGTTTGGCGACAGAGTTTCGCTGTGGCACGGCAACTTTGCCAACTTTGACCCCGCCGGAAATCTCTTCGACGGCATTTTAGCTGACCTGGGGGTGAGTTCGGTGCAGCTCGATGTGGGCGATCGCGGCTTTAGCTTTCGTCAAACCGCCCCCCTCGACATGCGTATGGATCCGCGCCAAGACCTCACCGCTGCCGACATCGTCAACCACTGGGATGAAACCGAGCTAGCTAATTTGATCTATACCTACGGCGAAGAACGGCTTTCTCGTCGGATTGCCCGCAAGATTGTCGACCAGCGCCCTTGGCAGACCACCACGGATTTGGCTGAGGCTATCTCCTACTGCGTGCCGCGCAGCTATCGCTATGGCCGGATTCATCCGGCCACTCGCACCTTTCAGGCGTTGCGAATCGCGGTCAACCAGGAGCTAAAAGTATTAGAAACCCTGTTGAAAGTTGCTCCCACCTGGCTTGCCCCCGGTGGACGGCTAGTAATTATTAGTTTCCACAGTTTGGAAGATCGCCTGGTTAAGCACACTCTAAAAGACTCTCCCGATCTCAAAGTAATCACTAAAAAGCCTGTGATCGCCACCGAAACTGAAGTGAGCCAAAACCCCCGTGCCCGCTCAGCTAAGCTACGGGTGGCCGAACGCACTGTCGCGCTGTAGCCTAGCGCTCAAAGCTGCGATCGTTACGTTTATTGATGAAGAAATTGCCCTAAACGTAGCTGAAGTAACAATCGCGCAATCCAGGGTAAAGATTAAAATTAATTCGCAAGAAAAAGACTTGCCTTACATTTGCTTCAACTAGACTTAAAAAGTAGGAAAAAGTTCCTGCTCAAATTTCAATCCTCACTATAAGAAACCATCATGAACACCCTAGACGACAAAAGTTACTGCTTTTCCGTACTTCCTGGAACTCGCGATCATCGGGGCTTTTTTGTACAAGATACGACCTATGAACTGGTCGACGTCAGTGCTGCGGGATGGGCGCGTATCTGTTTAGACAGCTCCGCTTGCTACTACGTAGATCCCGCCAATATCAAAGCCTTTTGTTAGTTCGACTGGGTCTCATTCAGCCTGAATTCTGACCATCGGTAGGGTTTATGCCAGATAGATCTGGGCTTTGCCTTTGGTTTGAATTAATGTGTGAGAAATCGTTGTTCCACCCATAATTCTTGCGAAAGATCGTTATCCATTATGAACGCTGCAACCCGAGTTTTTTCGGTGTACGTGTCGGATTTTGCCATTGAACTTCGAGATGATGGCAATCAATACTCTGGGGATGGGCGACTGGTTTGTAGACAGCGCAACTACGACAGTCTGTTCAAGTTTGCTAAAAATATGGCCCTTAACCGCGCCATTCCCCTGCGGGATTACACCCGCTCAGAAGCTCAGTATCAATACTAGGTAGACGGGCATTGCATTGTCTCGTGCTCCGTTTCATACCTCGTTAGATAGAGAAATCTATTAGCATTGCAACCCTTTAAAGCTAAAGGGCTGCAATGCTGATGGAATCTGCTGAAGGAGACGAAAAGTAGATTAGGCTATTGCGCAAATGGCTGGTCCACGGTGGATGCCCGAAGTTGTTTGCAATCCAAATCTCCCCAACTTAGAGGACTTTGAGCCTCTAGATTCCCTTAATTGAGGGAAACTTTGCTGACGCAATTGATTGCTTACATGTCGTCTTACAAGGCAGAATCATACCCCTGCCGACCCAGCTGTGCCAGCCGGGGGACTCGTCCCAAGCGACCGGTCATCAGCCGTAGGGCCAGGCGTTTGAGGGGAGAAACGTGGCTGAGTACCCAAAGCCCGCTGCGTCGTAGCACTACTATGGGCAGAAGCCGGTTTGAGAAAATGCGGGTCAATCCATCGGTGAAACTGAGAATCACCCAGTTCTCTAACCGTCGCCAGCGTTCGTAGCGGCGCAGCACAGTGAGGCTGCCTAGGTCTTGGCCCTGCTGATGGGCAGCCGTTAGAACTTCTGCTAAGGCCGCAGCATCGCGAATGCCCATATTTAGCCCTTGCCCGCCTACGGGGTGGCAACTGTGGGCGGCGTCTCCCACCAAGGCTAGGCGGGGTAGAACGTAGCGATCGCACTGCATCAGCTGCACTGGGAACATCGCTGGCGCAGTCAGTCGCTTGAGCCGCCCCATCTGGCTACCATAGCGCTGCTCTAACTCAGCCATAAACTCGGCTTCGGGCATGTGCAAAACAGCCTCGGCCTCGGCGTGGGGGGCTGTCCACACGACCTGGCAGCGCTGGCCAGGTAGGGGCAAAATGGCAAAGGGACCGCTGGGCCAAAAGCGCTCGTAGGCGGTGTTTTGGTGGGAGTGCTCGGGTTCTAGCACAGTAGTCACACAGGACTGGCGGTAGCGCCAGCCAACGCTGCCGATGCCGGCCCGCTGGCGTAGGGAAGAGCCCTTGCCGTCAGCAGCAACGAAGAGGGGCGATCGCACCGTGACGTTGCCCTCCGGTGTACTCACTTCCGCTACGGTGCATTCCCTGTGGTTGTGGGTTGTCCCTAGGGTGGCTAAGCAGAGGTAATGAATGTTGGGGAAGGCTGCGATCGCTCCCTGAAGTGCCGCCATCAGTACGCCGTGCTCGGCCCCGTAGTAGACTGCATCGGTACCCAAGTCGCTGGGCAAAAACCGCACGACCTTGCCGTAGTTGCCATCGGAGAGCTGCACTTGGTCAAAGTGGCAGATGTGCGGCCCAATCTGAGGCCACAGGCCTAGCCCCTTAAAAATGTCTGCTGAGGTTAGCGAGAAGGCGTAGGCCCGCTGCCGCGAAGCTGCCGCTACCGCTGTTTGAGCTTCAATCACAGCGATCTGCATGCCGCTGGGAGCCAGAGCTGCCGCTAAGGTAAGCCCAACGATACCGCCGCCAACAACTGCCACATCCACCGCCAGATCCATCGGTTGAGGAGCAGGCTGAGGGTAATCGGCTGGGGAGGGCGAGCTAAATTGCGGGGTGGTAGCGGTCATAGGTGCAGAGGTTCGCCGTTGTTATAGCTTCATTCTGACCCGATTATCTGGAGGAAATCAAGGTAAAACGCCTTAAGCGGCCATTGGCAGCGATCGCTGCGCCAGCACCTGACGGTAGAACTGCTGAAGCTGACGGGTTGCGGCTGCCCAGCCCCACTGTTCTGCCTCGGTGACAGCATTGCGACGCATCAGCTCCCGCTCGTCTTTGGCCTCGATCAGGCGGCGAGTGGCAACGATGGCTCCTGATTCATCGAGCGGGTCGAAGAGAAAACCATTGACGCCGTCGGTCACAATGTCGGGAATGCCGCCGGAGTTGGCCGCTACCACTGGACAGCCTGCCGCCATCGCCTCTAGCAAGACTAAGCCCAAGGTCTCGGTGCGGGAGGGGAATACGAAAGCATCGGCCGATGCGTAGGCAGAAGCCAGATCTTCTCCACCTAGATAACCTACAAAATTGGTGGGGGTATCGGCAAAGTGGGCCTCTAGCTCGGTGCGGTAGGGTCCGTCGCCCACTAGAGCGAGGCGGGCACCAGGGATAGCCTGAAGCACGGGCTTGATGCGATCGATTTCTTTTTCAGCGGAGAGGCGGCCGATGTAGAGCAGGAGGGGAGCTTCGGGATGGCCACCCGAGAGGCGATCGCGCATCTCGGCACTGGCTAGTTCAGGACGAAACAGCTCGGTATCAACCCCACGCTGCCACACTTCAATATTTTCCACCCCATGCTCTGACAACTCAGACTTCATGGCGGTGGAGGTGACCAGGTTGATCTGGGCCTGGTTGTGCATGGCTTTGATCAGCTCCCACATCAGCCCTTCGAGCATGCCGAGGCCATAGTGCTCTAGATATTTGGGTAAGTGAGTGTGGTACGACGCCACCAGCGGCAGATCTAAGGTTTTGCTGTAGTAAATGCCCGCCAATCCGAGGACTGCCGGGTTCACAACATGGACTAAGTCAGGCTGAAAGCTTTCTAGCGCCTCACCAATAGACGGGCGCGGCAAAGCCAGCTTTAGCTCTGGGTAGAGTGGCAGCGGAAAGCCCGATACGCCATGAATTTTTGCTCCTCGATACTCGGTTAAGCCTCCCTCTGGGGAAAACACTAAAACCTGGTTGCCCTGGCGCTGCAAATGATCAACGGTGTGCTTGAGACGGGTCACAATGCCGTCTACTTTCGGCAAAAAGGTCTCGGTGAAGAGAGCAATCCGCATAACAATCGAGGGGGCTAAGTGAAGATGATTGAAAATAGAAGAATGAATGCGTAAATAGGCCAAAATCACAGCGTGATTTTGGCCTATTTACTTACTAATCGCGCCGCCACTGAACCTTGGGCAGAATCTGGTTCTTATCAACGCGGTCTTTGTACTTGACGGCGAAGTTGAGCAGGCTGTCGAGCAGCGAGTCAGACAGCAGGTGAGGCTGGAGACCCAGCTCTAGCAGGTTGGTGTTTTTGGCATTGAAGTAATGGTCTTCAGCCTCAACCCGAGGGTTATCCATGTATTGGATATCGACATCGAGACCCAGGGTGGTGCCAGCTTTTTTCACCATCATGGCCAGGTCGCCGACGCTAAACATTTCGGTGAACTGGTTGAAGACGCGGAACAAGCCAGGGTCGCCGGGGTTGGCGATCGCAATTTCCACGCAACGCACGGTATCGCGAATATCGAGGAAGGCGCGGGTTTGACCGCCCTTGCCGTACACCGTCAGGGGGTGACCCACAGCGGCTTGAATACAGAAGCGGTTGAGGGCGGTGCCAAAGATGCCGTCGTAGTCGAGGCGGTTGATCAGCAACTCATCCATGCCGGTCTCTTCGGTGAGCACGCCGTAGACCACGCCCTGGTTGAGGTCGGTGGCGCGCAGGCCCCACACCTTACAGGCGAAGTGGATATTGTGGGAGTCGTGCACCTTGCTGAGGTGGTAGAACGAACCCGGCTGCTTGGGGTAGGGGAGGGTATCTTTGCGACCATTGTGCTCAATGGTGATGTAGCCCTCTTCGATGTCAATGTTGGGAGTGCCGTACTCGCCCATGGTGCCCAGCTTGACCAGGTGGCACTCGGGGAAGTGGTCGCGCAGCACGTAGAGCAGGTTGAGGTTGCCCAGCACGTTGTTGGCCTGGGTCAGCACCGCGTGCTCCCGGTCAATCATTGAGAAGGGTGCCGATCGCTGTTCACCGAAGTGAACTACTGCGCCGGGCTCAAACTCAAGCATTGTCTCCTCTAGGAAGGAGTAGTTGTTGATGTCACCGACGTAGAGGTCGATGTGCTTACCGGTAAGGTCTTTCCAGCGCTGTAGACGGCTTTGGATGGGGGCAATGGGGGTCAGCGTCTCGATCTGAAGCTGAGCATCCCAGTGGCGACGCACCAAGCTATCAAGAATCCCGACTTCGTAGCCACGATTGGAGAGGTATAGGGCCGTTGCCCACCCGCAATAGCCGTCGCCGCCAATTACAAGGACTTTCATATCAATGCTTCAATCTCTTTGCCGATACCAAGACAATCTACCAGGTTTGGAGGATCTGTAAACCACTGAACCAAAGATCGAGGAACCCGAAAGTTTTTTTGAGAAGACAGATTGAGGCCATTCCTGAGGTTTTGAGGCTTCCTCAATCGGTAGGTCTAGCTGAGCTACAACTGCCCCACAATTTGAATATACTAAGTTAAACTAACTGTTAGTTAAGCTAACTATTGCTCGAGAGCCCATTTGCCTGTGGTTACCCAAGCTCCTACCTCAGCTCAGTGCGCGGCAAACATAATGACGGCGGTGCCGGCGGTGACGCGGTTTTTGCGGGCGGGCATTCGTCGCCACGGCAAGCCCCAGCTATCTCTGTCGCAGCTGCGGGTGCTGTACTTTTTGCGGCGGCGATCGCAGGCTTCCCTATCAGAGGTGGCTGACTATTTAGATGTCACCCGGCCCACCATGTCGGCCATGGTAGAGCGCCTGGTGCAGCGGGGGCTGGTCAATAGAGTTAGCGATCCGGTTGAGCGGCGGCGCATAATTCTCACCCTAACTGCCGAAGGCGCAGCAGAAATGGAGCGAGTTTACGACGCAACGTTGCAGACGGTAGCCCACCGCCTAAAGAGTCTCTCTGAATCGCAGCTTCAGCAGGTGAGGGCGGGACTGGAAATCTTAAGCAGCATCTTTGAGGAGCCTGAAGAGCAAGGCTAGGAGGGGAAATTTTGAGTTTTAAGTTTTGGATTTTGAATTGCAACCAACCTTCCCACTCTTCTACGCCCTACTCCGTACCATTTAATGATCTATGGCAATGATTGAAATTCAAGAACTGACCAAGCGCTTCGGCCCCAAAACAGCACCTAAAACAGCCGTCGATGGGTTTAGCCTTACCGTAGAACCGGGAGAAATTTTTGGCCTACTGGGTCCAAACGGAGCAGGCAAAAGCACGCTGATTAAGATGCTCACTACTCTGCTGCCTGCTAGCAGTGGACGGGCCGCGATCGCCGGGTTTGATATTGGCCGCCAGGCTGCCGGGGTGCAGCGACGGATTGGCTACGTACCTCAGGCGCTGTCGGTGGATAGCACCTTGACCGGCTACGAAAACCTGCTGATTTTGGCCAAGCTCTACGGCGTGCCTCGGCGACAGCGGCTCGATCGCATCCACGCCGCCCTGAACTATGTCGGACTCGATACGGTGGCGAATCGCCTGGTCAACACCTACTCCGGTGGCATGATTCGGCGGCTGGAGATGGCCCAGGCTACCCTCCACCGACCCCCGGTTTTATTTCTCGATGAACCGACCGTAGGGCTTGACCCGGTGGCCCGCAAAACCATGTGGGATCTAATCTTGCAGCTGCGGCGCGACTACCAAACCACGGTGTTTCTCACCACCCACTTTATGGAAGAGGCGGATGTGCTGTGCGATCGCATCGCCATGCTCTACAACGGCCAGCAGGTGGCTATGGGCACTCCCGCCGCGCTCAAAGCCACTGTGCCCCACCCCGAAGCCACCATGGATGATGTCTTCATCCACTACACCCGCAACCCCCTGACCACTACCAACGAAGGAAGCTATCGTGACACGTCAACTACACGACGCACCGCCAAACGGTTGGGCTAACCAAGAGCGAGTTACTGCCCCCATTGAAGACTTTATCGCCAAGGCCTTGGTTGCCGCCGAGCTGGAAGTGCGCAAGCTGCGCCACGACCCGATTCAGCTGTTTACCCGAGCGGTGCAGCCGGTGCTGTGGCTGACTATTTTTGGCCAGGTGTTTACCCAAGTGCGCGGCATCCCCACTGGCAACCTCAGCTACATCGACTTTATGACGCCGGGCATTTTGGCCCAAAGCGTTCTGTTTATGTCGATCTTCACCGGGCTGCTGGTGATTTGGGAAAAAGACCTCGGCATCTTACACAAATTGATGGTCAGCCCCGCGCCGAAGTCGGCGCTGGTGTTAGGAAAGGCGATCGGGGCCGGGGTGCGGTGCCTGTCGCAGCTGCTAATCATCTATATTGTGGCAGCTCTAATGGGTGTAGCCATCAACTGGAACCCGGTGGCGGTGCTGGGCGTAGCCTTGGTGGTAATGCTGGGCGCGGCGCTGTTCTCGACCTTTTCGCTGATTGTGGCCTGCTGGGCACAGACCCACGAGCGCGTGATGGGCGTGGGGCAACTGATGATGATGCCGCTGTTCTTTGCCAGCAACGCAATCTATCCGATATCGATCATGCCCGCCTGGCTGCAGGTGGTGTCGCGACTCAACCCTTTGACCTATATGGTCGATGCCTTGCGCAACCTAATGCTGGTAGAACCGGCGGGCAGCTACAGCCTGGGGCTGAGTGTCTCAATTTTGATATGCGTAGCTGCGGTGCTGATCGCCTTTTGCGGCCGTCTATATCCTCGCCTAGTGCGATAGCCTTCAGGATTTAGCCCCGACAATCCTAAGCCTTCACGAGTTCATCCGTTGCAGTGTCAAGGGGCTCAAGGCAGTCTGGGGAATCATTTTGGGGCTTATTGACCACCGTCGAAACCGGGTAGCGATCCATTGCCCCATTGTCGTAGGGGCGCAGCATCTCCTGGAGCGCTTGGGGCTGGTAATAGTCGGGGTCGAGCCAAGCAGCGTAGTCTTCGGGGGCCAAAATCACCGGCATGCGGTTATGAATTGGCTCCATCAGCTCGTTGGCGGCGGTGGTGAGAATGGTGCAGGTTTGCAATTCGCCGCCGCTGGTCGGGTCGCTCCAGTGTTCCCATAGACCGGCAAAGGCAAAGGGCGCATGCTCTTTCAAAAATATGTAGTGGGGCTGCTTGGTTTTGCGACCAGAAATTGTCTCCCACTCATAAAAGCCATCGGCCAAGATCAGGCAGCGACGGCGCTTGAAGGCAGCGCGAAAAGATGGCTTTTCAACCACAGTTTCGGCGCGGGCGTTGATCATGCGGCTGCCAATGGCGGGATCTTTGGCCCAGCTAGGAATCAGTCCCCATTGCAGAAAGTCGAAATGGGGCTCTGGTTCTTCGGCGGTAGCTACCACCGTGGCTAAGGGTTGAGTGGGGGCAATGTTGTAACGCGGCATCACAGGGGGAGTGGACCGCAGCAAAAAGTTGTCAGCTAGGTCATCACCAGTTTTGTTGAGACTGAACCGTCCACACATTGCCCTCGCCTTCCTGCTTGAACGCTGTCTCTATGGTAGCAATTGGGTGGGGCAGCCCTGGTCTGCTGTTGGATGGATGGTGTGGGGCGTAGGGCGGAACACCGCAGGGAGGCAGACGGGCTAGGGAGCGCTAGCGGATTAATTTCTGCTCAACCGATGTAAATGGTAGAAAAGGCTTTCGACTTGAACCTTTCCAACGAGGGAGGGTGCTCTTGAGTTCTCACGGAATCATGAAGATTACGAGTGATGACACACTACCAAATTTCTGATTAGGAGATACATCTGATGACTGATACGACAACCATGTCAACCAAGCTTGCTGACCTAAAGCTTTTTCAAAATGTCTTGATTGACATCGAGCAAAAGCTGATGGCGGCCACCGATGATCACACCATTCGTGAGCGTCTCGAAGGGATGCTAAAAAGCGATCGCGCCAACCTCAGCAACATTGACGAGGCCATAACTAAGCTAGGTTCCGCAGCAGAGCCGCGCGATATCACCCAAAAGCATGCCGAGGCTGTCACCAAAATGACGGATGGCTCAGAACTATCTCTATACGACAAGTTTTTTCAGCTTGAGTTGTTGAAGCACCAGCAGACAATGAATGGTTTGGTGCTGCACAAAGTGGGGCAAACCTTGAGCGATGACCTTCAAGATGCCATGGAGCCGCTCAACAAAGTTAACTTTGAAAATCGGGCCCACCAAGAGGTTCTCAAAGGTGTTCTTTACTTTGTTGGCACCCGTGAAATAGCCGGTCAAGAGCCTGATATGGGCCTGTGGGCCAGTGTCGAGCAGGGTATTGCGGCTCTAAAAGGGGCGATCGGCAGCGCTGTTAGCTAATCTTTCAAAGCTATAAATGTGGCCATGGTGGATGCGATTGCTCAACCCGTCAGCGTTATAGCAACGTCTCTATAACTGTCGCCGGAAGCAGTATCGCAATATTCTTTAAGCAGGTGGGCCTAAGTTATTGGCCTACCTGTTTTTGCATGATAGAAGCTACATCTGCAAACGCAGCAGCAGCAGCTGGGTGGCGCGATCGCCCTCAAAATTGTTGTCGCTGACCATCAGCAGGCTCTGGCTACCGTCGGGCAGGCGCGGACCTAGGGTCATACCTTCTAGGTTATCCACCGCCAGGGGAGTTTCGGCAAAATCGAGCACCAGCTGCTTGCGAATGGGCGAACTGCCCGATACATCCCCGCTTAGGCTGGGTATGGTCGACGTATCGGTGGCGCCGCCAGTGGCCAGTTGGTACAGCTTCACCTGCAGCCCGCGCAGGCCCGCAGCCCGCTCTAAGGCAAGAAAGTGCCCAGCTGGGTCGATTGCCAGCAAATCGGTAAGGCCATTTACCACTGCGCCAGAGGGTTCTAAATCGAGCGGATAACGATGCTCGGCGATCAGGGTATTCTGGTCGTCGCCAATCAGGTAGTGCAAAAAGCGGCTATTGAGGGGCTGGCTGGGGTCGTTGTTGTAGTCTTGCACCAGCGCTGACTCAGTGGCAGCGAAGAGACGAAAGGGCTCAGTCATGCCGGCCCCACTGGGCGATCCGGTGACGGTGAGGGCCTCTAAGCTGAGGTTGTTTTGCACTCCCTGGCTGGGGCTGTCGGGGTCATCTGGCAGGTATCGCTTGGGCAGTAGTAGGGTAGCGATCGCCTGGCCCGTCTCGCGGTCAAACTCGGCGATGAAGGGTGGCACGCTCTGCTGCACATCCCCCTCGCTGGCAATGAACAGGGTGTCACGGGGCGATAGGGCAATGCCTTCGGGGTCGAGGCTGCCTTGAGGATAGGAGTTGCCCTCGGCATCGAGCAGGGGGGTAAAGGCTTCGAGGGAGACGGTGTCAAACTTGGGCGGGCCGCTGCGCTTTAGGGTAATGGCGAAGGTATAAAAGCGGGTGGGGCCAAACCGACCCCGGTCATCGGAGAGAACGTAGAGCCGATCGCGGGGGCGATCGTAGGCCAGGGCCGACAGCCCACCCACCGTGGTGCCTTCGAACTCCTGGGGCGGCAGGGTATATACATCTAGCAGTTCAACGGTGAGAGGCAAAAACAGTCGGTCTTCGGCCTTGATTTGGGGTATGGCACAGCTGGTTAGCGCCAGCACTAAGAGGAGGGCGATCGCTCCTCGCGGCCCAATTCGCCGTAGCATTTGGCCCATCCACTCTGCCATTGATATTCTCTCACCCATTGCTCAGCACCCTCTAGAATACTGTGTTCACTGAGCTACGGTTCTGCCAGCTCATGGACGGCAGAATTTGGCTAATTACCAGGTAAATTTCAGCCCCTGCTCGATCAAAAACTGTTGCAGAGCAGGCATTTGCCCGGTCACCACCACCTGGGCCGGGGTCAGATCGCTGGGCTTAGCGTAGCGCAGCAGCCAGCCAGCCGTCGCCCCCGCTGCCCCACCAATGCTCCACTCGCCGTAGTGCACCCGCGTCACGCCATTGACGATGTGGCTGGCGGCCACACTCTTACCGCCAATCAGCACATTGTCGACCCCCTGGGGCACCAGTGCCTCTAAGGGAACTTGCAGCGGTCTCACCACAAATTCTTTGATGCTGGCCCCCGCTGCCTCATAGGAAGGTCGCCAGGATCGGTAGCGGCAGCCGTGGATATCAATATCGTAGTGGGCTAGAGCCACTGCTGTGGCCCTAAAATCGCGCCCCCCAGTCATGTCTTCTCGCAGGTCGGCCTCCACCGCCATAAAGCTGTCTTGACCGTAGGCTGGGCGGCCCAAAATGCGGCGGCCCTCGCGAATGTAGGGCACCATGCTGAGGCCAGACTGAGTGCCCAGGGGTGAATCACCCCCCCGCAGAAACGTCAGCGACAGCTTGTTAGTGCTCTCATTTTCGAGCAGCCACTCGGCAAACTGGAGCGCGTGAACTTCACCGTAGTTAAGTGATTCGGTCGAGAGTCCGCCGAGCCAGTCTTGGCGCTGCCCCGACAAGCGAATATCCTCTTCGGTAAACACCAAAGGCGGGTCCATAAAGTGCCAGTCGTTGCCCTTATTCCAGTTAATTAAAGTAATTTCGCCGGGCTGGGTGCGGTTGACGTTTGAGTCTCCCGCCCGCTGGCTGACAATGCGACGATAGTTAAACACACTGCCAAAGTCGAAGAATGGAAACCCTTCCAGACTAAATTCTTTGCGGTGATCGGCCTTGGATAGAGCAGGCTCTAGTTTTTGCAGCTCCTTGAGGCTCTCATTTCTGTCGTCGAGGGTAGCCAACACAAAGGGATAGGTGTAAGCCTGGGTACAGTCGGGATTATCCTGCGGCGGCGCGTTGACTTCGCCGGTAAAGCCCTGACCATCCGAGCCTAGGCGGTGGGGCAGGTTGGCCCAGCCCACTAGCTCGCCAGTATCCGTCGCGTCGATCACGATCATGGAGCGGTTCGGCGGCGGCTGTAGGCGAATGGGAATTTTGTTGTAGGCCTCATCATCTGACCAGGCGTACCACCGCCCTAGCTCCTGGGAGAGCCGCCCCGTCGGCACATAGCCCGGATCGAGAGGAACGCGCCGCACTCCATATACCGCCGTCACGTAGCGGCCAGAGGCATCAAAGGCTGCACCCTTAAAGGCGGTAGAGGTGGCCCAACGGCTCTCGGGGGCATTTTGAGCGGCATCTCGCATCCACATTTCTGCCGCTGTGGCTCCGGCCCGGGGAGTGAAGCACAGTTCACCTACCCAGCAGCTATTGGTTCGCTCTACCGGTAGCTGAGCAGGCAGCCCTGTCCAGGGCGGTAGGTATACGGGCTGCCGCTTAATCAGATCCTTAAACGCCTCCCAACTAGGGGAAAAGTTGCGTCGCCACCGCATGGCCCGCGACTCGTCGATCGCCGATACTCCCTGGGAGCTGATCTGCCCTCCTAGCCACGGGGTTAGCTCAATCAGGCAGGTAGTAACGCCGGTTTTCATCGCTTGGGATGCAGCGGCAACTCCGCCTAGAGTGCCGCCAATCACGACAACCTCGCAGGTCCAAACCTCTTCGGCCAGCGGTAGTGGATTCAGGGTAGGCCGCCCGTTGGCAGTTTGAATTTGGCGAATGCCGGTGGCAACTTCAGCCCGGTTGACAATTTGCCCCACCGGACGCTGGCTAAATTCGAGAGGCTGACGCCAGTATTCGCTGGCACCACGAAAAGCAACCAGCAACAGGGTGCTGCTGATCAGGGCCATCATCATCAACCGAGGTCTGCGGGATCGCCGCCGCTTGCGCTTGGGATGGAGCTTTGATGACACTGAACGATGGCGAGGGCGCTCTAGCATGGACAAGGGCGGCATACCTAGGGCATTGGTCGTCTGTGAGTGTAGCAACGAAACTGAGAAACGACGCAACCAAAACTCCAGCTTGCCAAGCCTTAAACCCGTAAGATCTACAGAGTGTTTGACGGTGAGACACCCTCAGCGCCTGAAGGCCGACTATATGTAGACTCTTTTAGTTCTCGAAGCAACCCCAAAATTTAGGCCATAATGAGCACGATCTCGTGCCTTTGGGCAAATTTGTCTCTATTAATCTTTCACAATCTATGCAATTTCACCTTCGGCTACAGCGCAACCTGCTGCTTCCTTTGGCATTGACTACCTTGGCGCTGACTTCGCTGCCAGCCAAGGCGCAGACAACTGTTTATTCTCCTATTTCGCTACCGGCATCGCGAGAAGTTAACGATGCCCTGAGCAATAGCGACATCCCTACCGGTACCGGTGGGTTTGCCCGCGACTATACGGTCAATCTAGAGGCGGGGGACCAAGTAGCAGTCGATGTCACCTCTGAAGAGTTTGACACCTTGGTCATTTTGATGAACAAAGACGGTGTCACCGTGGGCGAAAACGATGACGGCCCGGACGGCACCACTAATTCTTTACTGTTCGCCCGCATTGGTGAGTCAGGCACCTACACGGTCCGGGTAAGCGCCTACGCTGGGCAAGGTGCCGGTAATTTTTACCTTAAGGTGGCCCGCCTGCGAGAGGTTCAGTAGAGAAGGGCAGGATTTTTTCCCAATAGCCTTGTCAGGGGTGACATCAGCTTGCTATCTTAATTGAGCGCTGAAGTTTGCGCCCCTAGCCGGGATAGCTCAGTTGGTAGAGCAGAGGACTGAAAATCCTCGTGTCGGCGGTTCAAGCCCGCCTCCTGGCATCATTGTAGCCTTCGGGCATTGATAATTTGTTCTGATATGTTGCCATGTGAAGCAACTAATCAATGGCCCTGTCTGGGGTCTAAGTCCCTTCTCTGGCGGGGCTTTTGCTGTCTTTGGAGCGATGTCCTCCGTCAACTTCACGGTTAATGTCATCTGTGGGCTGATTGCCTACTGTCGTCAGCCCAAAAAGCCTTCCCTTAACCTTGACTTCGCCCTTCCTCCATCGGCTTAATCCGAACTCAGGTTAAAAAAGGCTCAGTCCAGTCCAAAAACACCAAAGGACGGCTGCAAATCGTCTTTTCTTACCCTGTCGACGTAGATGGGGAGATACGTTGAATTTACAGAATGAGAGTTTCTGCATTAACTCCTTGTTTCCATAGTTGCCACTCTATAGGCCAACAACCTTTGGGTTCAAAGCCAGTTGCCCACTAAGATTAGCGGTGCCCACTTACCGGGGGTAACACTAGGGCCCCGCCGAATAGCTTGAATTTGAGCTTGCTGGAGCGCTTGGGCTTTGTTGAGATGGGGCTCTCTCAAAAACCGATAAAAATCTTGGCTGATTTGAGCTGTGATAGCATCGTCGGCCTGCCAAAGGGAGGCGATCGCACTTCTAGCCCCAGCCCGAATCGCTACTCCGGCCAGACCCAAGGTAGCGCGATCATCCCCGGCGGCGGTGTCGCAGGCCGTGAGCATGACCAGATCAATCTGTGGGTTGCCGGGGTTCCCCGCTTGAATGAACGCCTCTAGCTGACCAAAGGTGACGGTTTCCCCCTGCCCGGTGATGATGAAATTTTCCGCAGGGTCGGGGCTAAACTGCCCGTGGGTGGCAAAGTGCAGAATGGAAAAGGGGGTTTCTTGCAGTGCCTGCTTCAGCTGGGCTTGGCTAAAGGCCTCATCGAGCAGCGCCTGACTGCCCGGCAGTGCTGACAAGACTGAGGCCACCTCCGTCGGCACCGCTGGAATAGGCGGAAACCGACGTCCCGCCGCAACCACCGCCTGGCTGCTGCCCAACACCAGAGCCTGCAAATTCTCAGGACGCGAGGGTGCAGCGGTGGTCAGGGTGAGGGCGGGGGTGGTGGCTATGGCGTATTTCTCGATTAAAAACTGGTCACCATTGTAGAGCGCTGCCATGGGCACGCTGCGCAAAAAACCGTCGTGAATAAATACCAGGGTCGTAATGTTGCCTGCCGTTAGAGCCGGTTCTAATGGCTTGATCAGCTGACCGTAGAGCTGTTCGGCCACGGTGGTGTCGTAGGGTTCGGTGTAGAAGGCCTCTAACCCCAGACGAAACTGTATAACGGTGTCTCGCAGCTGGGAGCTGTTGTCAATCCAGACGAGCTGTGGAGGTTGATTGGGCAGGTTAACGATTAAGGCCGTGCGCTGGGGCAGTACGACCGAGCTAATAACGGCGGTATTAGTGCTTTGAGCCAGCAGATCGACTCGGGCCTGGGCGATGGGGTTGAGAATGCAGTCGTTGCCAAAGTAATTTTGCAACTCGGCTAGCCGCAGGGCATCGGCGGTGACCAGGGCGGATTCTAGGGCAGAGGCGGATGAAGGCAGGGTTTGCTTGGCCGCTGCCTGAAGACTGGCCACTCCTGTCAGTTGGAGTTCAATCAGCTCGCGGTAGAGGGGTTCGACGGTATCTCGAAAGTCAAACTGCACGTCGCGATCGGCCACCAAAATTTCGGTACGAATGCTCTCTAGGGTGGTGACAGCTTGGGTATAAGCGGCGATCGCTGCCTTAGGGTTGCCCTGGAGGCGAGCGATGCGGCCCGCTTGCCACTGCCACAGGTAAAGGCTATCGGCGGCTGCTAAACCTTGAGTGGCGGCTACCTGGGCTTGCTGGGTCAGGGCCACGGCGGCATCTAGCTGACCCTGGCACTCGCGCAGGTGTCCTAGCTCTCCTAAGGCAAAGGATTGGGCGCGGTGGTCGCTGATTTGGGTAGCGATCGCCGCGCCCCGGTCTAGCCAGACCTGAGCCTGGGCCTCGCCATCAGCTGGGGCACAGCGAAAGGTGGTGCCCACCGGCTGATATGACCGCCCCACGGCAATCGCCCCGTAGGCCAGGGTTCGACTGGCGGGCAGCTGAGCCACTAACTCGCCCAGCCGCTGGCGGGTCGCATTCACAGCTGTTGGGTCGTCTTGCTGGCGATAGAGGGGCAGCAGGTTGAGTCGGGTTTGCCACTCTGCGGCTAGGCTGGCCTGCTGCTGAGCCTCTGCAAGCGCTCGTTCTAAAAGCTGTCGGGCCTGCTGCGCTTGCGCCTGGGCCTGGCTGCTAAAGGTGTTGGCAATGCCGGTTAGCCCCAGCTGGCTGGCCGCCTCGGCTCGGCGGTAGTCAAGGCGCGATCGCCGCTGAAAAATGCTGCCCAGGCTGTTGAGTAATGGCCCTTCAAACTGACCATACCCCGACCCCTGAGCGAGCTTCAGCCCACGCTGTAAAACGGCCTCAGCCTCTGGATAGTCGCCTTGGAGGCGATAGGCTTCGCCCAGACTGCCAAGGGCCGCTACTTCCCCAAGGGCGTCGTCGCTGGCGGTGGCTAGGGCGAGGGCCGAACCGGGGGTGCAGGAATCTATGGAAGCCTCGGTTTGGGGCAGGCAGAGCAGGGCGATCGCCCGTCGGTGTTGCCCCAGACTCAAATGCACCTGGGCCTGCTCGGTTAAGGTACGCCCCAGGTGCAGCGAGTCGCCCAACTCGCGATAAAGAGTTGCCGCTGCCGCCCAAGCGTCTAGTGCCTCTGCGGGTTGACCCACCTGTTGATGGGCTCTGGCCAAATTTTCGTAGACCAGCACCCGCTGCGATGGCTCAGCGCCAGGGCTATAGCTCTGTAGCGCCCGTTGCCAGCGATCGATGGCGCTCTGGTAGTCGCCAGCTTGGTAAAAGGAAACCCCTGTTTGCACAAGCCGCTCTGGAGTGCCAGCCTGAGTCGAGATCGAATCGTTCGCTAGCCCTAACAATCCCCACCCCTGACCACCCCAAAGCGCTAGCGTTAGCCCCCCCAGAAAAAGTAGACCCAACAGGCTACGCAGGCGACGACGCAGAAAGCTTGGCATCGAGATCACATCCCTGTTGGCTAGCAAGACAGCGCGTTGAGCCGGGTTCTGCCGGGCCAACAGCTAAGCCCTAGGGTACCAGAGGGACTTGGGGAAGGGCACCTAACTCAGCTATTGCTCCGGATGAGTCGCTGGTGCGGCGGCTAAAATTCTAAAAACTCTAGCAACGCGGACGACCGCATTGCTAGAGGGGAAAGCATCAGCGAAAGTTAGCGCGATCGCTTAGCCCTAGGCGGCGATGAAATCAAACGTAGGCACCACATTTGTCGTATCTTGCACAACGCCAATCAGGTCGCCGCCAAAGAAGATCAGAGTATCGGTAGCTAGCCCTCCAGAAAGATCCTGGAACGCAATGCCGTAATTGCTGGCGCTACCCGTAACCTGAATTTTGTCGCCCTCTAAATAGTTGAAGTCGGTAATAGTGGCATAACCGTTGTCGAGGTAGTAGAGGCTGTTGGCATCGCCGAGGGCGAATACATCGGCCCCCGAACCACCCTCAAGCACATCAAACTCGCCGAAGGTAAAACCGAAGCCATTGAGGAAATCGTTGCCAGAACCCCCACTCAGCGTATCGCTGCCGCTGCCCCCCAGGACGATGTCGCTGCCCTTGCCGCCAATCATCCAATCGTTGCCGGAGTTGCCGAATAAAAAGTCATTGCCGCTGTTGCCGTTAAGAATATTGTTTTGGAAATCACCAGCAATAAAATCATTCTGGGTTGTGCCAACAACATCAATGAAATTTTGAACTCCTAGCCCAATAGTGCCAATGCCGGGAATATCATTGACCACTAAACTATTGATAGAAAGATCAACATTAATCGATACGATGCCGCTGTTGCCCGAAGACGCATCAATAGTATTAAATTGTCCGATCGCGCCAATGACGTTGTCGACAGACACAATTTTGTCTACTCCGGCGGTTCCCTTGCCGACAAATCCACCGGCTTCTAGGGTTATGGGCTGGCCAAGCATGCTGTAGTCGACGGTATCAATGCCAGAGCCACCCTTGATTAAGTCATTGCCAAAGCTGCCGTAGATGTAATCGTTACCCTCAAATGATGCAATCGAATCATTGCCAATGGTGCCAGTCACAACATCACCAAAAACACTGCCGTTGATGATAGCCATAGGTTTCTCCAAAGAATAAGAATGAAATGATTAAGCCGCCTTGTGGTTGAGTTTCGTAACTCTGCCAGGGCTCAATGCGGTCATAAAATGACAATTAAGAGAAGCCTTTTCAGCAGTTTATTGAACGGCTTGGCTCTCTATAGTTCTTAGATTAGAGTCTTTAATCTTTCCAGTCAGGGAGTATAAATGCCAACAAAATGGTTTGAACCCGTCAAGTAAGTTGCCGAAAAATACAGCAATAAAAAAGCGGCCCCACAGTGGAGTCGCCGATAGAAATCACCTACTCTTGCAAACGATTAGAGGTGGGGGAGAACGTGCGATCGCTCAGTCGATTAGCCCTTCCTCGCGGGCGCGAATTTCGGTTTGAATACGAATATTTTTGCCGGGGTCGGGATAGACCCCCAGAGCATCTTGCACCTTGCTCCAGTAGTGGCGGACGGTGCGCTCTGAGACATTCATGTGATCGGCAATGGCCTTGTCTTGCAGCCCTTCTTTAAAGGCGAGCTGCAACACGTGCAGCCACTCGGGCTTAACCTCCAGGCCGCTTCGCATATCTTTGGGGGTATAAATTAGCCCCTGCATAGCCCAGCTCGCCTTGGTCAGCATTTCGTGCAGGGGCAAGCTTTTGTCGACAATGGTAAAGCCCCCTTGGTGAGCGTCGATCGCCGGTTTGAGCCGCACCAGCGATTTGACGTGGGCGCTCTGCACCACGATGTTGAGTTCGGGATACTGCTGCATGAGCAATCGCAGCAAGCCAATCCCCGTCTCGGGCAGCGAGGGTGCCCCAGCTTTTTCTGGAATGGACAGATCGACTATCAGCAGAGCGGGCAGCACCGTCGCCACGCTGGCCGCAGCCTCCTGGGCAGTGCGCACGGTGCGAATATCGGCGTCAGGGTAGTCTTTTTGCAGGGCGCTCACGGTGCCGCTGAGCACGGCGTCGTGGTCATCGACGACCAGTAGCTGTTGGCGTTGAGAAGTAGTCATAGGGTTTGGGGAATGCAGCAACAAATTAGATGGGCGATCGCGGTGACCCGCTACCAGTCGAAGATCCAGCGTAGGGTGGCGGTCTCGTGGGTAGAGCTGGCCTGGCCATGGCTGAACAGGCCAAAGGTGGTGAGGTAAGCCATCCAAGTTTCTGATTGATTTAGATCTAGTAGGGCAAGAGGAACGGCGATTTCGTAGTTAACAGAGACCGTCAACCGTTTGCCGTCGGAGTATTCTGCGAGACTTACAACGCAGCCCTGAGGCAGGCTGGGCTGGGCCGCCAGGGCTTGCCCCAGATGCTTTAGAACTGACAGCAGCAGCATAGTGTGCTCGACTGGTTCAGTAGGCCATTGGGTAGGTAACTCTGCTCTGGTGGCTACCTGCGGCGGCCAATCTAACAGGGTCTGCTGAATCGCCAAAGTCAGCGAGTCGTGCAAGTAGGGAGAGCTGAGCCGGTTGCCCAAGGTTTCAAGCGACTGGTACAGGTGCTCTACCGCAGCCAGGCCACCATCGCCAGGCAGCAGCTCCAGCTGACGCCGTACCGCAAACAGGTCTTGCAGCAGACCGTTGCGAATAGCATCGGCTTCGCGGTTTAGCCACTGGGCCTGGTGCCGGTACCACCAACGCAATAGCCAAGCCGAGTCAATAACGGGCTTAACAAGCTTTGTCAAACAAGCTCTCCCTCGCTGTGCCAGCCAAGATAGATTCCCTAGCTGCTTCACACTCTAGGGCGACTCAACCAGAATTAAACCGCATTTGCAGCCAGAGACCTTGCACTTTTCTGCAATGTGGGTAAAAGTGTTCTCTTTTGTTGACGACCGATTCTAAAGCGGCTGATAGGTAAACGTGAAGTAAAACCCATTTTCTTGCCAAGAGCCGCCCCGGTTCGGTACGCCAATCAAGGGAATACCGTAGGTGAAGCCCAGGTTGGCGGCGGGACTGGGTTGCCACTGCACACCCAGTCCGGTACCGAGCAGCACTGAGGGGGTGGGGCTTTCGGTCTGCGTATTCCAGCCGGTGCCCGCGTCAACAAAGGGAATTAGCAAGAGCTGGTTGGAGGTGGCCGAGAGGGGAATGCGTAGCTCGACCGAGCCGACTACGGCGTTGTCGGTGACGATCTGGTTTTGAGCGTAGCCACGTACGGTGTCTTGCCCACCGACGCTAAAGCGCTCTAGGGGCAGCAGCGAGTTGGGGGTGAGCTGAGCGTTGACGCGGCTGACCAGCAGCAGGTTGGGCGAAACCCGTTCGACCCACTGAAACTGGCCCAGCCAGGCAAAAAAACGGCCATCGGTGCCGGTGTCGTTGATGGTGGCATCAAACAGGCCGAGGCCGAGGCTAAACTGCGATCGCGCCGCCACCACCCGCCGGATATCCCGTGTCAGCCAGTCCTGGGAAAACCGCAAGGCGCTTACCTTCGCCACCCCGTTCTCTGGCCCCACAGAAAAGGAAAAGGGAATGTCGTTGAGAATAAAGCTGCGGCTTTCGCGCAGGTCAAAGGCCAAGCCCAGGGCAAACTCCTGGCTGATGGAGCGGCTCAGGGGTTGGCGCACGCTCAGTGCCAACGTTTGGCTGTTGCTGCGAATGCCTGCATCGACAAACTGGGGCGTGACGATACGGCTGCTGGCGTTTTCGTAACGCAGTTGCAGAGTGCCGTCGCGGGCGTTGAGGGGCAGGCCGTAGCGCAGCTCGTAGAGGTTTAGCCCCTGGGTGTGGCCATAGCGCAGGCTGGCCGCATCCCCCAGTCCTAGCACGTTGCGGTGCTGCACCTGGGCTTCGGCTTGCCACGAGCCAATGCTCGATGACTGGGAGTTGTCGAGGGTGATTGCAGCCGACAACGGGTCGGCCTCCACCACGTCGAGAATTAGAATGTTTTGCCCCGGACGGCTGCCAGCGGTGAGTTCGGCATCGACGCGCTCCAGCAGAGGGTCGATTTGCAGCAGGCGCAGGGCGTCTTCGATCTGGGCAATTTGCAGGGGTGACTGGGTGGCCAGGGCAATGCGATCGCGCACATAGCCCTCTCGCAGTCGGCCCAACCCATTCACCTGAATAGTCTCAACCCCGCCTTCGATCACCTGAATCTGCACTACCCCGCTGCCCAGGTCTTGATTGGTGGGCAAAAAGGCCCCGGAGGTAACGTAGCCCTGGCGCTGGTACAGCTCGGTAATGGCGGTGCGCAACCCGAGTAAATCGGCCAGCGATAGGGCATTCCCCTCCAAGGGCTCCACTAGGGCGGCGATCTCATCCTCTAAAACAGTGTTGCCTACCACCTCAATGCGGTTGACGGTAAACACAAGTTCACCCGCCGGAGGACTGGTCTCCTCAGGGGTGGGCTCGGGTCGCAGCAGCGGTTCCTCGGGCGGAATTGGCTCTGGCAAGGGTGGATTTAGTGGGGCAGGCCGGGTGGGCTCAGTCGGCTCGGGCAGCGGTAAACCGGGCGGCGTTTGGGCCTGAGCCCCCAGATCAAGGGCCATTACCACTATCAGGGCAACCAGCCCAGCACGAAATAGATGCATCACAGCAATAGCGTCTCTTGTCAAGAAATCAACGGTGACCCGAGGCAGGCTCTGGGTGAGCGGCGATCGCCCTGGCTGCCCAACTATCCAGCATGTTGGTGGGGGAGTCAATGTAGAAACCGGCCAGTTTGGCATCCACGTTGCGGCCTCAGTCTCTAACTGCTGGGGGCCGAGCGATCGGCACAGCGACGGCTGAGCACCAGACGACCATCGGGCAGTTGATATACCCCATCCGGCTCTTGAATAGCGGACGCAGTGGGTTCTTCTACCGCGCGCACGGTGCCGGTGGGGTAGGCCGACATGGCTCCATCTCCAGGGCTGAGCGGTAGCCCGCCGCCGCCCGTGACGGTAAACGCCCCCAGCCCAGGCTCCGTGAGGGCAATGCAGCTGCCGCTGGTCAATGCCGCTGTGTCTACCAGGGCATCTTCGAGCGGGGTCAGGCTGCCTTCGATAAAGCTGGTGTCGAGTGTATCTACAGCGATCACTCCGCTTACCCCCAGTTCTGAGGTGGCGGTGATGTCGCTAAGAGGGCTACGATCGCGCCTCGGCTCAATGCCAAAAATGCCCCGTGCGGTGACAGACACATTGCCCCCCGCCCCAGCAAAGGCATCGGCGCGAATGTCGCTATTTTCGCTGGGAATGGCGACGATGAAGGGCGTACGAACGGTGATGTTGCCGCCGTTGCCCCCGGCCTGAGCGGTGCCCGCTGTAGTCGAAATGAGGCCACCATTGCGCAACAGCAGCACCTGACTTAGATCGATGACAATGTTGCCGCCATCGACCGCTGCCGACTCGGCGATTAGCTGGCCGCCGTCGAGCACCAGGCGCGGAGTGTTGCCCAGATCGCCAATGATCAAGTTGCCCGCCGCGCCCGTTGCAGTAGAGCGCACCGAAATGGTGCTTTGGGGAATAAAAAGGCGGGCGATGCTGGGTCTGTTAGCGGCTTGGGCCGCAAAGGTTGGGTTGCTGCCAGACACCAAAATACTATCGGTGGCATTAACCCGCACGGTGCCCGCCGAACTTCGGCCTTCGCTGTTGGCTAAGACTTGACCACCGTTGAGCACCTGTACCTGACTGGCCGAGAGATCAATGTTGCCGCCTGCCCCACTGAGGGGAAATTCGGTAGAGGATTGGAGACTGCTGGGGAAGCCCGATCGCGTACTATAGCCATCGACTGTGATGCGATCGCGCGCCTCCACCTGAATATTGCCTGCTGGTCCTCGCCCTAGAGTTGTTGCACTAATAACGGCTCCCTCAGCTACCGATAAAGTCCCTGTTCGCACCGCGATATCGCCACCTTCGCCAATGCCAGTAATGCCCACAGTGCTGAAGAATGCACTACGAAAAAAATCATCATCCTGAAAGAGAACTTCGCCCTCCAGAGACACTGTATTTGCGGCATCAATTTCAACATTCCCAGCATCGCCGTTGCCAAAGGTGCTGGTCTGAAGCTGTGCGCCATTTACTAAAGATAAATCTTGGGCCTGAATGCGAATGGTGCCGCCATCCCCATTGCCTATGCGAGATCGACCCGTTCCGTCGCCCACAATGGCAACCAGCCGGGCGTCATCTAGAAAGACACGACCTGCGGCTTCCACTACAATATCGCCGCCGTCTCCCTGGCCAAAAGTGCTGGTTTGTAGAGCGGCTAAATCGGTCAACGACACTGAATTAGCCGTCAATCGAATCGTTCCAGCATCACCGACTCCGTTTCTGTTAACAGAACTGCTGGCTCCGCTTGAGCGAATGCGATTGTCAGCGATGATCGCACCGGAGAATTGGGCATCGCCGCGAACGTTCAGCGTAATATTACCTGCATTTCCAAACCCATCAGTATCCGACTCAAACGCCCCAAAATTGGTAGCGGTTAGCGTTCCGGTATTTACCTGAATGTTGCCCGCATCCCCCCTGGCATCGGTGTACACTGCTGTTGAAACAAGCGTTTCGTTATCTAAAGCTGTTTCTTCCTGAATATTGAGTAAAATATTTCCTCCGTTTCCGTTTCCTGATGTCACAGCTGTTAGCTGACCTTCTGAGAGAGAAAGTGATCGAGCCGTAATTTGAATATCGCCTCCGTCCCCGACACTTCCTTCTCCTGCAAATGCAAAAATTCCACTCGAAAAATTACCAGGGCTTTTCCCATTGAATACTGCTGAATCTGCCACAGAAATCAAGATGTCTCCAGCGTTTCCTGTACCCAGAGTATAGGCAAGGAACTGAGAGCCTCTGGTGACCGACAGCGAGGCTGAATCTACGAAAACATTGCCAGCAGAACCCCTGCCACTGCGTTCTACCGTGCTAAAGATGGTTGAGTCATCATCAAATGAAACCTCGCCAATTGCCAAAACTGCAATACTGCCAGCGTTGCCAGCACCAAACGTAGAGGACTGTATGCGAGAGCTATTATTTGCTGCAATGCGATCGCGAGCATTAATCGTAATTTCTCCCGCATTCCCCTGAGCAAAAGTCGTCGTGTTAATCCGACCCCTATCTATAAGAATTGAACCGGATTCCAACGTGATGGTGCCAGCATTGCCGATCGCCGTTTCCGAATCAATACTACTTTCAATTCTTGCGGTGTTGCTTAGCGAAATGTAGTTGCCAGCTTGAACATAAATATCTCCACCATTGCCTGAAGCATTTTCATCGTCAGTAACGATACTTTGAATCGAACTTGGAATTATGAGAAAATTAGGTTCGCCAGTTCCTGGAACAGTTGTAGTGCCCCGGATGCCAAAGCCATCCAATAAAACGAAATCACGAGCTTGGATAGAGATATTGCCAGCGTTGCCCTGACCGCGTGTTAGGGATTGAATAGTACCGCTGTTGGTCAATGCTACAAAACCAGCAGTGACTCTAACATCACCTGCTGTGCCCGTACCTTCTTCCTCAATAGTACTAAAAATGGCACTGCCGGGCCTGCCTTGAATAATGCCGTCAATAATTAGGCCATCTTGAACATCAATGACGACATTGCCGCCGCTGCCCTGACCGTTGACGCTCGTATCCAGTTTGGCACTGTTTGTCAGAGATAGCTCCCTGGCTGTGATTTGAATGTCACCTCCTGGGAATTGAGAACTGCCAAAAACTGAGCTAAAAATGGCGCTGGGAAAACCATCTAGGCTAACGCGATCGCGAGCATTAATCATCACATTGCCAGGCACTCCGATGCCAAATGTGCTGGCACTAATCTGAGCACCATTAATCAGTGAAAGATTGGTCGTATCAATCGTGATATCCCCCCCATTGGCGGCTACGTCTTCGCCCCCAAGGCTAAACACATTGGCATCATCTAAAACAATGTTTTCCGCAACCTGAATGTTGATATTACCGGCATTGCCAGAACCGATGGCGCTATTGCTAATTTGCGATCGCTGAGCAGTGAGCGTCCCGGCTTCAATATCAATGTTGCCAAGATTTCCTGTCGCGCCCGCAAAAATAACATTGTTAACTAAGCTATTGTCTTCAATACGTAAAGCCTCAGTTGCTCTTATTTGTACGTTGCCGCTTTGACTTTGGCTTGTGCCCAACCCAGGGGCAATACCCGCAATTAGCCGACTGTCAGAGATAGTAATATTGCGCCCCGTTAGGGCAATATTTCCGCCACCATTAGCGGCAACTTGTAGATTTGAACTATTACTAATTAGCATATCAGAGCGTTCTAGATTTTCTGGGAAAATCAAACTGAATTGGTCGCCTACTTTGGTTAAGTCAACAGCCCCCTCTCCAGCAACAGCGCCTAGTTCAACACGTCCACCTGTAAAAATGTCTGCGAATAAAAAGCTGTTGTCTAAGACGATTTCGCCCCCTGCTAATATCAAGCTTTGTCCAGCCTCAACCCCTAGGATTCCCTGGCTGATTATGGCTCCCTTGCTCAGCTGATTGAACCAGAGGGCTGAGGGGTCCACGGTGAGAATTGGCAACGGGTTTGGATCAGCGACGCTAAAACTGCCCTGTTCGCCAAACTGAATGGCGCTAGCCGTTGTCGCCGTAAACGCCCCCTGCACATCCAGCCGGGCACCTGGACCAAACACTAGCCCGTTGGGGTTCATTAAAAACAGGTCCGCTGTGCCATCGACTCCCAGGGTGCCAAAGATGTTCGACGAGTTGCCCCCGGTGACGCGGCTAAAGATGGCCTCAACCCCGGCGGGGTTGGCAAAGTAGACCCGCTGCCCGGCATCCACATTGAACTCAAAAAAACTGTGGAACAGGTTGCCGCCCTGCACCGCGCCGCCGCCAATCAGCTCGACGAGATTGCCCTGCACGGGGGCATTGGGAGTCACCGTTGAGCTTTCGGCCCCTAGGCTGGCGTCGGGCACCAGCTGCGCCAGGGTGGGGGGAGCGGCGGCGAGGGTGGCGATCGCCCCTAACACCAACATGCTGCCAACAGGTAGGGTAGAGTAGGGCATAACCAGAGGCCGAGAAAAAGCACCCAAACTTTAGCACCTGTCTCAGTTTTGCGACGGTCAAACTTTGAGATCAGCGAATGGCGTGAGTTATGGGTTTTGAATAACAAGGTTGAACTTGCAAACTTTGCAATAGACAAGTGAGCGAGATGACGTTGCCTCCACTCAAACTGATGTTGCGCAGGTTTCAGCAAGCGGGTTAACGTAACTCTGCAACGTTCTAGCGCTAAGGTTTTATAGGCTTGGCTTAGCGGTGATTTCCCCGTCCTGACCGTCACTTAATCCCTTAGCCCTATGAAACCCTTTGACGAACTTCGGCACAGTTGGCAGCGCCGTTACCCAGCAGAGAAAATGCCGTGGCGGCAGGTGGTGCCCGGTGTGGTGGTGCTGGGGTTGGTGGTGGGTGCTCGGCTGCTGGGGCTGTTTCAGGGCCTGGAGTTAAAAATGCTAGACACGCTGCTGCGCTGGCGACCGGCTGAACCCACCGATGAGCGGGTGCTGATTGTTGGCATTGATGAGGCCGATATTCAACGGTTGGGCACCTACCCCGTGCCCGACGGGGTGCTGGCCGAGCTGCTGCAAACTCTATCCATTCACCAGCCGCGTGCGGTGGGCGTCGATATTTACCGCGACATGGCGGTGGAGCCGGGCCATGAAACCCTGGTTGCAACCCTAGCGACCCAGCCCTACGTAATTGGCATTGAGAATATTTTGAGCAACCCACCGGTGGCAGGGCCAACCCACCTGCCCCCCGAGCAGGTGGGGTTTGTGGATTTTCCCCAGGATGACGATGGGTTTGTGCGCCGCGCCCTGCTGGGGTCACCCAACGCGGTGGGGGAGTTTCGGTTTTCCCTGGCGCTACGGCTAGCGGAGACCTATTTGCAGGCAGAGGGGTTAACCTTGGAGAATGGCCTGCGCAACCCCTGGGCTATGCGCTATGGGGATACAGAATTTACTCAACTTTCTCCCCATAGCGGTGGCTACGTGGAAGCCGATACGGGTGGGCACCAGGTATTGCTCAACGGTCGCAGCGGCCCTCAGCCCTTTCGGCAGGTAACGTTGCAGCAGGTACTCGACAACGCCGTAGATCCCGCCTGGATCGAGAATGCCATTGTGCTGGTGGGCATTACCTCGTCAAGCGCAAAGGACTTTCTCAACTCGGCGGTGGTGGCGTCGGACAGTCCGGGGCTGGTGTATGGGGTGGTGATGCAGGCCCACGCCACGAGTCAGTTGGTGAGTGCGGTGATAGATGATCGCCCCCTGCTGCGCACCTGGCCCGATGGCCTGGAGTATTTGTGGATTGTGCTGTGGGGTGGGGTCGGCACGGTGCTGATCGGGTGGGTCAGGTCGCCCTCCTGGTATCTACTGATCCTGGGCTTGATTGGTCTGGGTTTGGTGGGGGTAAGCTTTGGCCTGCTGTGGCTGGGGGGTTGGTGGATTCCACTGGTGCCGACGCTGGTAGTGTTTAGCGTCAATGGGCTGGTGCTGCCGGGGTTTTATCTGTACGACCAAACCCTGCGATCGCGCATTGCAGAGCGCCAGCAAATTATCGACCAAACCTACAGCGCCATTCACAATGGCCCCCTGCAAACCCTGGCCCTGCTGCTGCGGGAGGCTGAACCCGCCTCCTGGGCCGATGCCCGGCCCAGGCTAGAGCGCCTCAATCAGGAGCTGCGCGATATTCGCGAGAGTCTGCCCGCCGCCGCGCTGCCGGAAAGCGAGGCCATTCCCCTGCACGAACAGCTTTGGAACACCTACACAGCGACTCTGGCGCGGGGTGAGCAAGACTTTCCGGGGCTGCGATCGCTCAAGCTCAAGGTTGTCACCTTTGAACCTCTCAGCACCCTCGGCCTCTCGGCCGACGAGCGGCAGGGTCTCTGTCAGTTTTTAGAAGAGGCGCTGCTCAACGTGGGCAAACACGGGGTAAACGTGACCCGCCTCACCGTAGTCTGCCAGGCTACCGACGCCGAAAATCTAATTCAGGTGATCGATAACGGCCAGGGACCATACTCCCTTGACACCTCGCCGACGGGCACGGGCTGGGGCACCCGGCAGGCTAAACAGCTGGCCCAGCGATTGAAAGGGCAGTTTAAGCGCGAGTTTAGCAGCGCCGGCACCTGTTGCGAGCTACGGTGGCCCTTGGGAGCCCAGCGCCGTCTGGGGTTCAGGATGCTGAATCGATGAGGTAACAGGAGTCAAATTACTCAGGGCAATCTCCCTTTGCCGAAACCGGCAAGGCCGCTGACCGTTAAGCGTCGATGAACTGGCGTAAAATTTTGCTGATTCGCTGGGCCGCTCATTTAATCTTAGGAGCACACCTACAGAACGGTAACTAGGGATGCACAAACCAGCGATCGCGGCGGCACTTTTGGTCCTCGGCAGCCTGACCGGCATTTTTCTGTCGGTGGGCAACCCCAGCTGGGGCAATGAGGTGACCTTAAATTCCTCACCTCTGATTGCCCAAAGCTCAAATCGCCGTGGTTATGAGCCGCCGCCCACGTCTCGAGCACCACGCCGCACGGTGGGAGGCGGGACCCGAGGCGGCTGCGATGGCAGTGCTCCCATCAACCTCACGGCGCTGGGCCCCCAGTCGCACATTGGCGCAACGGCGAAGACTCGCCCCACGTTGGTCTGGTATGTACCCGACGAAACCCCTTACCAAATGCAGCTTCAGCTTTATCGGTACGCGGCTGCCGAGGGTGACGAGTTAACGCCGGTCAAAACCTTCAATCTGGGGGAAAGCCAGTCGGGGTACAGGTTGTTTACTCTGCCTGATGACGAACCCGCGCTAGCGGTGGGCAGCACCTACCGCTGGAAGGTGATTTTGCAGTGCAACCCAGGACGACCTTCCCAGGTGGCGCTAGATGAGGCCGACCTACAGGTGGTGGCCGTAACGAGTGGGGCTGCGATGGGGCAGGGCAATCTGGTCGATCGCGCCGAGCAGGCGATCGTAGCGGGGCTTTGGTACGATGCGATCGCTCTGCTGTCTGAGGCTCCAGTTTCCCCAGAGGCCGTTGCTTACCGCCGCGACCTGCTGGCAGGGCTGGCCGAGCAGGAGGCATTGGACCCCAACGACGGCATCTCTCTATTTAGCGATCGCCTTAGATACCTAGCCGAGCAAGAGTAGTGCCTTAGTCGCAGGCCCGACCCAGCACCAGGCGACCGTCGGGAAGTTGGTAAACGCCATCGGGTTCTTGCAGGCGGGTGGCGGTAGGTTCATCCAGGGCGCGAACTGTGCCGGTAGGGTAGGCCGAGATGCCCCCATCGCCAGGGGTGGAAGGCAACCCATCGCCCCCAGTGACCACGAAGGCGCCCAGGCTGTTTTGGCTGCGGGCAATGCAACTCCCGGCAGTGAGGGCGCTGGTGTCAACAATGGCATCGGTCAGGGCCGTTAGGCTATTTTCAACGAAGGTGGCGTCGCCCACAAAAATTTGGCCCGACTCGATGCCGCCCGTGGCGTTGATATCGACGCGATCGTTGCCATCTAAATCTGGCAGCTCACTTCGGCTTAAGTTACTTACAGAAATGCTGGGGTTTTGCCCAAAGAATGTGGTGCGACTGAGGTCAATAGCTCCTCCCCGACCATCAGCAGAAAATGCCAGAATATCGCTGTCTTCGAGAGCGATGAGAAAATTGGATGCGATCGTAATATTGCCACCACCTCCTTCGCCTCGATCCACAAAAGTTTGAATATCCGAATTGTTTCGGAGAATAATGCGTCCCGATTGGATCGTTACCTGCCCTCCAGATCCTGACTCTGTATTAGTCACAATGTCTGCATCGTCCGCAAACAGGCTGCCTGCAATATCTAAAACAATATTCCCTGCATCGCCAATTCCAAGGCTATTTGCAGCCAAGGCTGCACGTTGAATGACTTCTAAGTTTCTTACAGCAATCTGAATGTTGCCTCCCATGCCTTGTCCGTTAGGTTGAACGTTGCTAAAAGCGCCACTAGAAAAGCCCGTGATAGGATTAAAACCAACAAAACTAGCCAAATCTTCAATTTCTAGAATTACGCTACCTGCATCCCCCAATCCAAAAGTACCGGCACTTAACTGCGCCCCGCTAAGGACTTCGAGGTTGCGGGCACTAATCTGTACATTACCTCCCTTACCTATCCCATTAAATCCAAGATTGCTAAAAGCACCACTAGAACCGCCAGTTAAAGGGTTAAAGCCAACAAAACGAGCCAAGTTTTCAATTTCTAAAATTACGCTACCCGCATTCCCCCACCCTGAGGAGTTGGTAACTAATCTTGCCCCATCAAGAATATCAAGATTTTGAGCGCTAATCCGTACATTTCCTCCTTGGCCTTTACCATTAAGCAATATATTGCTAAAAGCGCCACTTAAACTTCCGTTGGAGGAGTTAAAGCCAACGAAACGAGCTAATTCTCCGATTTCTAAAATTACGCTTCCTGCATTTCCAATTCCAAATGTAGCAGCATTCAACTGTGCCCCATCAAGGACTTCGAGTTTGCGGGCGCTAATCCGTATATCTCCCCCTTGGCCTTCACCACCAAGTGCAATATTACTGAATGCGCCACTAGAAAAAAGATCGTTAGAGGCGTTAAAACCAACAAAACGAGCTAAATCTTCAATCTCTAAAATTATGCTGCCAGACTTTCCTCGCCCAAAAACGCCGGAAACTAACTGTGCTCCACCAAGAACTTCAAGGTTCTGGGCGCTAATCCGTATATCTCCCCCTTGACCTTCACCACCGAGTGCAATATTACTGAAGGCGCCACTAGGAAGGCTATTGATAAAATTGAATCCAACAAACCGTACTAGCTCCTCAATCTCTAGGATTAAACTACCTGAATTTCCAATTCCAAAAGTACCGGCAACCAATTGTGCTCCATTAAGGACTTCAAGGTTCTGAGCGCTAATTTCTATGTTTCCACCTTGGCCTTCAGCATTAATTTCAATACTGTTAAATATGCCGCTAGGAAGGCCATTAATGGAATTAAATCCGACAAGTCGTGCTAGCTCCTTAATGTCTAGGATTATACTACCTGCATTTCCGGCACCAAAAGTACCGGCATTCAATTGTGCCCCATCAAGGACTTCAAGGTTGCGGGCGCTAATTTGTACGTTGCCGCCTTGACCTTTCCCACTGAATTCAATACTGCTAGCTGCACCACTAGCAAAGCCATTGATGGGGTTCAATCCAACGAATCGTGCTGTGTTGCGAATATTTAGAAAAACATTACCTCCTTGTCCACTACCAAAGACTCGCGCATCAATTCGTGCCCCATTCAGCACCTCAAGATTAGCTGCATTAATGAAAACATTGCCGCCAGAGCCTTCTTCTCCTATAGCCAGATCGGTAAAAATTCCCGTTGTTCTGCTGCCATCAATACCGTCAAGACGAACAGTTCCAGCAGCATTAATTACTACGTCTCCCACATTTCCCATGGAAATCGTGTTAATAAAACTGCTGATTACAGAGACATCGCCACGGGCATCGAGATAAACTGCACTACCCTGATCGTTAAGTCTGCTGGCATCAATGCCACGGCCATAAAACCCATCACCTGTGACCGTAATGTTGCCCCCAATAAGGTTAGGGTTAGGTTGATATTGGTTAGTTAACAGGACCAAACCACTGGGCGCAGCGATCAGAACATCGCCAATGGTAATGTCTGCACTTGAAGGAGTATCCATAGTAAACCCACTGCCAAAAAAAGCATCGATATTAGGATTGAAACCAGTTAACTGTTCTATAGGTAGCGTTCCCAGCGCTTCTTGTCGAACTCCGGCGCGCACGTCCAATGTAGGTTGGGCACCGCCATCAACTGGAACTACTGTGCCATCTGAGAGCGTAACTGTCTCTTGCAAAGAATCAATTTCTAAAGCCCCTGGATCTGGAGCCGTGATTTCGGCGGTGCCAACCCTAACTGCTCCCATGGCTAAAATATGAAGCGAACTGCCTGAGTAACCTTCAATAAACACATCCCCTAATGAGCGGATAATGGGGTCGATGGGGCTAAACAGGCCGCCGCCACTGCCTTCTAGATTCTCGACGCGAAAGTTGCCACCGCTCCAGTAGTGGGCGTCGCCGCCGACGGGGTTTGCAGACCGCAGCACCATATCGCCATAGCTGTACAGCCCGCTGTCTGGGTGGCTGAGGGCCACAATATCCACCTGCTCGTTGCCCTGCACTAGCAGGTCGCCTCTGGCGAACCCTATAAAGGGGACATTTACCGCATCGCGAATCTCCACGGTGTTGCCCAACAGCGTCAAATCGCCCCCTGCTGCTACCTGTCGCTGCAAGTTCAGTCGGTTGGCAGCCAGGGTGAGGTTTTCGCCTACGGCCAGCGAGGCTTGGCTTTCGATGTTGCCGGATGACTCGCTTAGATAGTTACTAAATAGGGCGCTGGGGTTTACCGTTAGCAGGCTGCTCTGCTCAGGGGCGGTAGCGCTGTACACTCCATCGCCAACCGGAATCGCCTCGGCGGTGCTGGCGTAGAACGAGCCTTGAATATCGAGGGTGGCGGTTTCGCCAAACACCAGACCGTTGGGGTTGATCAAAAACAAATCTGCCGCGCCATCAACCCCTAGGGTGCCAAAAATTGCCGAGGGGTTGTCCCCGGTAATGCGACTGAGAATTGACTCGACCCCCGCTGGGTTGACGAAGTAAAGCCGCTGCCCGGCATCGACATTAAACTCTAGAAAACTGTGGAACAGGTTGCTGCCGCGCAGGGCACCACCTTCAATCAAGTCGGCTTCGCTGCCGCGCACCAGTACATCAGGGGTCACGGTAGAAGACTCATTACCCAAGGTGGCATCGGGCGTAACTTGCGCCTGGGCTAAAGGCGTTGCTCCTGCCGTGGAGAGCAAAACCAAAGTCGCAGTCAGCGGGAGTGACCTTGTCAGCAAGGCTTTGCTCAAAGCAGGAAAAATAGCCATAGATGCGGTTTAGAGCATAGTTCATGGCAACCCTACCACAGGCCTAAGCTGAGTCAGGCTCACTCTTAACGATCGAGCAACGTGACAGCGGCATAACCTCTGTAAGCAGACTTTATCGCTACTGGTGAGGCCACCTACACTAGCGGTTTAAACAGATGATAAGGATGCTCGTGCTAAGGCTGTAACTCCTCACTGCAAATGTCAGCGGCCAGGGCTTCGCGGGCAGTGATCAGTTCCTCGGAGGGAGCTGCAACGGTGAAAAGAGCTTGCAGGGCGTCGGCGGGTAGCTCATTTTCGATAAAGTAGTCGGCTTTGGCCTGGGCGATCGCCTCAGCATCGGCTTCCTCAGTAGCTAGCTCAGCGGTGATCTGTTCAAGCTCGGCGGCAATGCGATCGCGCTCCTCCCCGGCGGCCATGATCTGAAAGGGAATTTGCACTGTTAACACTGACCCAAAAATCGGCTGGTTTTCGTAGATCAGCAGGTGGTAGGGGCTGCCCAGCCGCAGTGGTTCGCCGTCGTAGGCGGCGGTTAACAGGCCTGAATCGGTTGCAGTTGGCTCGGCATCCCAGAGCTGTGCAGCGGAATCACCTGGGGGCTGTACCTCAATTTGAGATATGTCTCCTCGCAGCAAAAACAACGGCTCCTGGTGCCAGAGAGTTTCGCTATCGCCAGGGTTAATTAGACAGGGAGGTTCGCCACCCCTCACCGGCCTAGAACCGCTGATCTGGCCCCGGCGGCGGTCTCGAACCTCGCCGCGAAAGAAGTCAAGCACCTGCTCAAACGCCAGGGATGGCTCGGGGGCAGGCTGGGCGATCGCAATCGGCAGACCCAGGTTGCTCGCCATTGCCGCCGTCATTAACCCGGCCAATATCCAGTTATTGTTGCTCATGGTTAGCCTCCTTAAAATGCGGTAGTGCGTAACTCCAAACCATCAGCGACGGCAGCAGCCAGGGCAACAGCACCGCCCCACCAATGTACAGCTGTAGACTCAGCCAGCCATAGCCTACCGTGGCTGTTCCTAGAGCAGTTCCTAGCCTGGCCCGCCCTAGTTTAGGGCGATCGCTGAGATACAGAACCAGGGCCTTGCCCCCCAGGGTTGCGACCAAAATCAGCCACAGGTCGGGGATGGGCACCACCAGCCGGTCAGTCAAAAAGTGGTGGGTCATGTAGGCATGGGCTTCGCCGCCGGTCAGGTCGATGCGATTGTCGCCCTGCTGCCCAAACCAATAGCCAAGGGCCGGGGGCATCGGCAGGTTGTCATCGCCGTCGGCGGCAACCCCGGCAGCGTAGTAGCCCCCCGCCGCCACAATCACCACGGATTCCTCTAGGCGAACACCATCGAGTTGTGTCACCTCACCCTCTGGGTCGGCCAGCAGCGCGGCGGCGGAAACTGACCTGTAGACCTGCTCAGGGGGAATCGAAAAATCAAGCAGGGGTTGCAACCAGCGCTGCCTAAACCGATAGGACATGTGCGTAATGGGGTGCAGTTTGACCCAGGAGGATGGGGTGACATCGTTGTGCTCTCTCAGGTAGGCTTGCACCTGAGCCTCGAGCGGGGGGCCAGGGAGTCCGGGCTGGGGAAGGTTGGGGCGCGATCGCCCTTCAGTGCGGGTCTCCGACCATTGCTGACTCAACCGGTGGGCCAAAGCTAGCTGGTAGCTAAAGGGGGCGCGATAGTCAGGCGAAGCTCGCAACGGCAGAATGTGCCACTGGGGCACCCAAGCATCGCCGTGCAGCACCCGGTAGGGGTCAGCCACCTGGAAGTACAGCTCAGCCCAATCACCGCCAGGGTTTTGGGTTGTGATAAAAACGGGCCAAACCTGGTTGGCCATAGCTGCCCCCAGTGCCTGGTTGAGGGTGGCATCGTAATCGGCCTGGGCCAGGTCGAGCAGGTAGTCGATGCCTATGACTGGGGCATTGAGTTCGTTTAAGCGGGTAATGATATTAGCCAGCAGAGCGCGATCGATGGGCTTAAAGTCGCTGATGCCTTGCTGCACAAAGGTAGCCTGATCTACCTGCACCAGCACTACGGGCGGGGTAGCACCATCGGTCACCTGGCCGGTGATGTCTCGATATCTAGCTTGCATGGCCACCCGCTGATCAAGCAGCCACTGCTGAGGTAGGGGCAGCAAGCTAAGCAAGGCTAACGCTCCGAGGGCGATCGCCTCCCGTTGCGTAGGTCGCCATCGTCGCCGAATCGCTCGCCACCCCGCCGGCTGAAGCTGGTAGGGCACCGCCTGGGGATGATAAAACAGCGAGGGCAACAGGTAGGCCGAGGGGTAAGTGAGGTGCTTGGTCAGCTTGAGAAACTCACAGGTTCCTTTCACCGCTCCCTGCACATTTTCGTAGCGGGCCAAGCGCTGCACCAGCTGCACCAGAAACGCCTGGGCCACCTCATTGTGAATGGGCTCACGCATAATCACTACTTGGTTGAGGCCAAGATTGACTAGCCCCTGGGCAATATCCAAGCCGCTACACGAGTTGAATAAGGCACATTGCAGCCCCCGCTGCTCGGCCTGTTGTAGATAAGGGCTAAGCTCCTTAATCGAAATGGCGGTGTTGGGAGCAATGAAAACTTGCCCATCCAGCAGCGCCTCCTCGTTACTGTGTCCGGCGAAAAACAGCACGTCCCAGCCCTGGGAGTCGGCAATGGTTTGGCAGATGCGCTGCTTTAGGTCGACGGCATTTTCGCCCGGCTGCCAACCCACGTAGTGAATGTCCATCAAAGGCTTTTGGGCATTGAGGGCGCTGCGTTCTGCGGCAAAATTCAGCCCGGTTTCATCTCCTAAAATAGCCAGCACTCGGGCTTTGCCTCGGCGAAACTCATTGCGATCGCCCGTAGCAGAGCGAATGGTGGCGGGCGATCGCACAATTTGCATCTGAGGGCCAAACTCCCAGGTTTCCCAGGGTAGTCGAGCCAGCTCCAGCGGCGTGCAGGTCAAAAACAGCGCCTGGCCTTTGCCCTTACTCTGGGCCGCCCGCCGCAACTCTTCCCGCAGGTCAAATAGGTCGCCGTGCTTGAGCCAGGTGTGAAACTCCGACAGCAACCGCGCCTCGGCCTGCACTAGCTGGCTGTGCCAATCGACATCCAGAACGGCGACCTGACCCACGGCCCCAGGTCGCCCCCGCAGCGACTGTTTGTAGTAGCCCAGATAGGCCCGCCGCCAGCTCTCGTACAGATCCAAGAGCTGAGCCGGAAACGCCAGACTGGCAGTCAGCCGCTGCCCCTGTCCCCAGGCCAGCTCGAACAAGCAGCTCTGGTCGATTTTATGCACGGTGAGACGGTAGGACATGGGAGGGGAGAGGGAAGAGGGTAGAGGCGTGGGGTGGGCACTGCCCACCAAAGTTTGACTCTTTGTGACTTGATTAATGAAGTAGGCGTGAATCTGACAAACTCTCCACCTGCAAGGTGAAACTTTAACCTTCCGGTTGAAACACAAACGGAGGCCAGTTGAGAGTGTTGCCGTTAGGCAGCTCAACGGTGGCGGTAAACGCCTCATCCCAGGTGCCGATCGCCTGGGCGTAGAGAAAGCCGCTTTCATTGCCCTGAGCCAGGGTTTGCTCGGCCAGCACGGCGGTGGCGTCACGCACAATCAAACGGGTACCAGGGGACAGCTGCTCGCCGGGGGCAGGGCCTAAGAACAAAAACAGCGTCCATTCTGGGGGATGAGGCTCAACTAACGTCCAGGTCAAGGCATAGAGACGGAAGGGCAGCCCCATGGTTTTCAGGTCGGTGTAGGCACCACGCGCATTAGGCGGAATAGTAACGCCTGTGGGCCGCAAGTCCCGCAGAATATCTTCGAGTTGCTCCACAGGAGTTCTCATGGATCGCAATGCGGTAGCAGGGGCCAGCGGCGGCATCAGTGTCCAGGCCAGGCTGTCGGATACGGCGTCGAGTTGGTTAAGTAGCCAGCGACCGACATTGATCGAGTCACGGGTTTGTGTGGGCTGAGGGCTGGTTTGGGGCACGGTGCCAAGGGGGGCGGTAGCAATCTCTGTGCCGCTGACTTGTGGTCCACTGATCTGGGCCGGGTTAAGACAGGTGAGATAGAGCAGCAGCTCTTCTGGAGTGGTGTCGAAGCAGTGGATGGGGATGCGGTAGGTGCCGTCGGTCTGAGGGGTAAGGCCGAGGGTTTGGCGTTGGGCGAGCAGGCGATCGCGCCGCAGTCCAGCCAAAATGGTCACCTGATCCACCTCTTCCTGTACCTCCGCCAGGATATAGAGGTGGGCAAATTCGCTGATATCGTCCAAGGTGGCGGTGGGAATCGTGATTATCTCCTCGCTAAGGCTGCCCTGGGCCACTAGACACAGGCGATAGTTGCCCACCCGGCCCGCAATCTCTAGGTCAGGTGGCTGGTAACGGTCGTAATTTAGAGCGAGCTCGACAGCCCCAGACTCCAACCACTGCTGGAGCCCTCGCAGCGCCATAGCCCGCAAGAAGGTAGACCATCGTTGGTTAGAATCGGGCACCTGCTGCGCGATCTGTACTGCCCAAGTCACAGCCTCGCTCGGTAGGGTAACGGTAGTTGACCGCAGCGGGTCAAACTCAAAATTGATTGAGTCAAGGGCATCGCTCATAGGGTTTAGGGTGGTGGGTGAACGGAAGGTAGGGAAACGCATGGTCTTACTCCGAATTGGGCATAAATTGATGGATGGTGCGGCAGAGCTGGCGGGCAAATAGGCTCTTGGGAATACCGCGTTTGGGGCTTTGGCTTTCGGCAGCGGCAGCTTCGATAATTTGGCCGACATCTTCAGCTAGTAGCTGCTCTAGAGTCTGGTCAATAGCATGTAGCCGATCGGCAGAAATATAATCGAGGGCTTGGCGGCGCACCTGCGGATAAATCTGGGCGATCAGCCGGTGACGCACATCGGCGCGCAGGCGTTTGAGCTCCAGCAAGCGATTCACCTGCACCTGGCTGTTGAGGCCCAGGTGGGTGGCCAGCTTGCCCATGGCCATGCCCTTGCAGTGAAACAGATGTAGCCCCTGAATGTAGGCTCTGGCTTTGGTTGGGTCCTTTTGGCTAAGGCGGTCAACGTTGGTGCGAATGACCTGGGCGATCGCATTCTTCAGCTCGGTTGCGAGCACCTGACGGTAGCCCTGCAAAAACTCATCCTGCTCGTCGGGGACCGGGTTTGCCGCAGGTACCTGCTCCCAGTCGATAGGCTCAGACGGGCCTACTGCCGGGGTGCCACCGCGGATGTGAATGCGGTACTGGCGCAGCTGGTTGGCCAACTGGCTGAGCTGGGTCAGCAGAGCTTCGTCCGATACTTTGGGGTTGATTTTGGCTAGCTGCTCGGGGGTGGGGGGCTGGCAGCGGCGAGATCTCTTATTTTCGCCTTCTTTCTTGTCTTCTTTTTCGTTTTCTTCCTCGCGCTCATTTAGGCGATCGCGCCGATATACCGCCTGGTACTGCTCTAGCAGCGTCGTCGCCGTCGCCACTTCGTACTCGCTGCACAGGTGGTAGGTGCGCAAAATGCGCTGCATCTGGGCCGGGCTGGTGTCGTTCAAAATGGCCCAATCGCTGACGCGGTAGAGCCCCTTGCTGATCAACAGCTGATTGAGGCCTGGGTGGTTGCAGGTGAGTCGGCTGCACCATGTGCTCAAGGCAGCCTTTTTTTTCTTTTTTTCCAGTGTGTTTTCAGAGGCAGTATCGGAGGGGTCTTTAGGCTGTCCTTCAGCCACCAGGTCTGGGGCATAGCTGTCTAAAATTTTGGCAGTGAAGGGGCGGTAGGGCGGCTTGCTAGCGCTGGAGGAATCGCCCGGTGGGAGCGGCTCTGGGGGGCGCAACGGCAGGGGCTGACCATGGTCGTCTAAGACCTTAACCAGCAGATCGGCGGTGGTAAAACCATAGGCCTCACCAAATTGCCGCGCTAAATGCGCACAGGCGTCTCGAATGTGGTGGCTAACGAAGCAGCGCAAGCTCAACAGGGCTTGGTCGGCTTGATTAGCCTCTGACCACCAAAGCTGAAGCAACGCCTTCTGTAACTCTGGCAGACCGTCCTCTGCTTGGCTAAGCAGCGCCCCATAGGTTTGCAAAAGCCAGTTATGTATGTGGGGCAGCCGTTCAGCTTGGCTGTGACCTGCACTATACAGGCGCATGAGGTGCCAATAGCGAGAAACTTTATCCATAGTCTTAGAGGCTGAGTCGCGACTAGTGTTGCACTGCATCATGGGAGATTCGACGCGCTATCTTTACGGATATCTGAGCCAAGGGAGCTTATTCAACGGGGGGGTGGTGGGCTGGTCTGCGGCTGTAATGTATGGGGCGAATGGGGGGACAAATGAATGAGTAAAAACCGATTACCCCTGGATCGACTCGCTGATGATGGTAATGGCGACTAAACAGATGACCAGCAGAAATCCCTGCCGCAGCAAATAGGCCAAAAGGAATGCGGCAGCTTCGGCCAGCAACCCCCAGTTGAGGGCGATCGCAGCGATATAGGCCACGGTGCAGCCAGCCACGCTCAGTAAAAAGTATTTCAGCACCTGAGTACACAGGGCCAGCAGCCAGTGATTAGGGCGGGGGCATCGCATAATCTAAGTCTCCAAATAGTTGAAGTGGGCTGAGAAAATTAAAAAATCGGGCATATTGCTCACTTCAATAGGGGGCTGTGGGGTAGAAGTTATCCATAGCTACATCTGGTATCTAGCACCCTATTCGCTTTTCTGAATTCAAGGCCAATCAGCTTAAATCGTCTGGAGTAGATAGCCCAGTCCGCCACCAAGGATTGAACCAACCAGCATAAATAGCGCTAAATTTTCTGAAGGTGTTGTCTGGCGGAATTTGTTCGACAGCAGGTTTGACAACGCCAGCACGGTCGCTTGCGACAAAACCATCGCCACAATTACTAGCCGCCGACTATGCAATCCATTAGGTGATAACTGGGCAAACGTAAGCATCCAGGCTCCAAATATGGCCCAGGCTCCGGCTCCTCCCCAAGCCATATGTCGGGCAAGCTTTCTAGGAATAGGCAAAGACCAAATCTCGTTGCTACAGAGCCACCAACAAAATAACCCAGCCGTCATGGCACCAATTAGGACTGCACTCACCATGGCTAGTGCCGGGTCACCGGTGGAAATGTAAACTACACCAAAGACAACCAGTGCAGGCAAAGCGGCTATCGGCACAATGATCATTGCAATATCTCCCCACTGAATTGAGATAATGCCTGCAAACCAGCTTAGAACTGCAATGCCTAACACCGAGATCAAGACTGTTACGACCCCAAAATCGGATAGGTAGGCAAAAACACCTGCACCCAATGGCCCAGCTATGACGATAAGAATTATTGAGCCAGCAGATGTTGTTAAGCCGCCATGTGCATTGACAATATCAATTCTTTGTCTGCCAATTACTGCAACCGCGAACCCTCCGGCAAGGGCAAGTCCTTCAATGGCTGTTACGGTGGAAATTGGCAACGACAATCTATACAAAAGACAGTTCAGAATCCCATAGAGGGATATGCAGGCGATCGCTTCAGCTAGGGATGACATGGTTAAAACCTCCCATTGTTTTGAGGCTGTAAAGGTCTAGTACAAATTGGAGCGGTTAGCCAATGGCAGGGTTAACTGGTGAGCAAGGTTTCTGTCTACAGTCCGTTCCCAATCAAAATAAATGGAGCCCAGTAGTAGGGGTGGCTAAGCGTGATGCTCTCTAAATGAGGTGATGCTGAGGAGCCGGTCACCAGGTCAATCTCGGCGCGAATATCAACGCCCAAGACTGATGAGTCGCCCTCAATTAAGGCCTGCTGGGCCAGGCCCAGGGCTGCGGTGGGGCTATAGTCAGCTTGCAGAGCAGCGTACAGAGCATTCATCAATACCTGGGTGCTGCCGTCATTGACAGACCACAGTGAGGCGATCGCCGCCCGCGCCTCCGTGCGCTGAATCTGGTAGCCAAAGCCGAGAATTTCTTCCCCCTGCCCCAGTTCGCCGCTGACGGCCGTTTGGCAGGCGCTCAGCACCACCAGATCTACCCCCGGTAGCGACCACTGGGCGATGTCGGGCAGGGTAATGCGATCGCCGTTGCCAAAAAAATAAACGACTCGTGGGGTGCCCCAGTGACAAACTCGGCATGGGTGGCGAAGTGAACAATCGAGTGCTCTGCCAGCTCGGGCTCCACGGCGGCGCGGCTAAAGTCTTGGTTGAAATAGGCTTTGGTGGTGGGAATATCGGTGGCGATGCGCTCGACTTCTAGGCCCGCGTACTGCAAGCCGTTGTAGGTTATAAGTTCGTCGCCCACGTTGACCTCGTAGTAGCCTTCAGAAAAGGCCCCGGCCAGCACGGAAAGATCGGTGGTCTGCGATCGCCCCCAGTCGGTCAACGAGGCCGCCGTAATCAGATTCACGCCAAAGCGCTGCACTAGCCACTGCTCGCCGTCGTGCAGCGCCGCCAAAGGAATGTAGCGCAACTGTCCATCGGCGGCGTAGAGAATAGTTTGGGTATCGGTGAGATAGGGCTCTAGCGGGCGAATTAGCAGGTCGTAGAGCTGCTGCGCCGACTGCTCTACCTCGGGCCTGCGACCGGTAATGTCGGTGCGAAAGGTGGCAATTAGCTGGTTGAGCTGCACGCGATCGACGGGCACGGTCCGGCGCTCTAGCCCGTCGGGGGTGACGAGCACCAGCTCTAGGCGGTCTTCCAGAATCAACGGATATAGCAGCGCGGCATTGTTGAGCTGCTGAAGGTTGGTTTGCAGGCGGGCCAGGGTTTCGGGGTTGAGGTTTTGCCCGCGCGCGTTGCGCTGAAGCTGCTGGGTGAACTTCTGCACCTCAAGACGATTGAGAAAGGCATCGAAGCCCTGCCCAGCTTCTACCATCTCCATATAAATAGACAAGAGCTGCTGTTCTGCATCCCATAGGTCAAGCCCCTGGGCGGTTTGGGCGTTGCCCCGCAGAGCGCGCAGGTATTCGTCAATTTCTTGCACGCGCAACAGTTCCAAAACCCGCTGGGCCTCCAGCACGCGATCTTGCTCTAGTAGCAGACGCACCAGTTCTCGGTAGCTTCCTGAAATGGACTCGGTGTACGACGCTTGAAGGTCTTCTGGTAGCTCTTGAAGATCTGCCCGAATGCTTTCGCGGAGGTTGACGGAGGCTTTGTAGAATGCGATCGCCAGTTCGGGCTGCTTTTGTGCGGCTAGCAATGCTCCAAAGTTTCGTAATAAGTTGCTCTGACCAGAGCGATCGTCGATTGCTTGGTACAGTGGCAAGGCTTGCTCGTAGTAGGCGATCGCCCCTTGGTGGTCACTCAGTGACCAGTAAGCATTACCCCAATTCATTAGCGTACGGGCTTGTCCCTGCCGGTTTTCGATTGCTTGATATAGCGGTAGGGCCCGCTCGTAGTAGGCAATCGCCTTTTGGTAGTCGCTTGATGATCTGTAGGCAACACCCAAACCCATAAGCACATTGGCTTGTCCCTGCCGGTCTTCGATGGCTTGGAAGATCGGCAGGGCTTGCTCATAGTAAGCGATCGCCCTTCGATAGTCGCTCAATGACTTGTAGGCAATACCCAGGTTGTTCAACGCATTAGCTTGCCCCTGCCGATTTTCGATGGCTTGGAAGATCAGCAGGGCTTGCTCGTAGTAAGTGATCGCCCTTCGATAGTCGCTCAATGAGATGTAGGCATTACCTAAATTACCTAGTACTTTGGCTTGCCCTTGCTGGTCTTCGATTGCTTGATAGATGACTAGTGCCGCTTCCCACGACTGCAACGCATCTCGAAACTGGCTCTGCCCATGCTGCTGAATGCCCTGCTGGAGCAACGCATCGGCCTCGGCTTTGCGATCCTGCTGAGCGACAGTAACCTCAGCCTCAACCGGAAGTGAATGCTGCACCTCTGCCGATAGACCTGGCCTTTGCACCGCAACCAGTGCAGTAGCAGCAATTAACCAAAACCACATTGCGGAACGACGCATGAGCAACCCTCTACCGGGGACGACAACAGCATATATGGCTAGCTGAAGTGAACTTATTCAGTTTTCTGCAAAGACAACGTCAGCTTTGCGTACCCGTTTGGCAAGGCAGTAAATCTACAGTTCTGGTGAATAAGTTCCCAAGTCTCAGCCATAGAACCTTGCAGAGAGACCCTAGGGCCTCTTTTCCCCACACCGCAGAGGACTTCTCCCATGACTTCTACATCCACCGCGCTTCGCCCCACCACTCGACGGCTACAGATGATGGCCCTGGCCGGGCTGTGTGGTTTGGCTGCAGTACTGTCGTCGTTAACCTCCAGCCCTCCGAGCACAGCGTTTACGCCCCTATCCACCTCCCTGGCGGAGACAGCGTCTTTGCCCAGTCTGCGGCTGCCGATCTCGCTACCCACGGGCACCCAAATTACGCCCCCCATAGGCAGCGGCTACGGCCAGCTCACCGTTAAAAACGGCAATGCTCTCGATGCGGTTTTTAAGCTGGTGGATGCCAATTCTGGCCAAACCCTGCGGTTTGTATACGTGCGAGCTAATGAAGACATCACCCTAAACGATGTGGGTACCTGCACCTGCGATTTGCGCTTCGCCACCGGCATCGACTGGGATGCTGACCAGCAACAATTTCGCCGCGATATGGCCCTATCTGCCTTTAGCAACCCCACAGAGTTTGCAGTCAAGCGCGAAGGCAACACCGAATACTGGACTGCCCTCGAAGTCACGTTGCATCCGGTAGAAGGCGGCAATGCTGAAACCGAAGCCTTAGATGAAGATAATTTTTAGCCACTATTAAGCTGGTAATCTTATGAATCAGAAGCAACATAATGCCCTGGTTTCCCTAGCTGTTACATATCTGCGAACAGGCGATAGCCAGGTTCAAACTCATGATCTTCAATCAGCTACTAAATCCTATTGGCAAGCAATTTTGCTATTTCGAAACGAAGGTCAGACTACACAGGAAATTGAAACACTAGAAAAAGCCTTATCGCTGGCTCTAACGCTCAAGGATGTCAAAAACGAAGCCGCGTCACTTAATGACTTAGGGGTCACCTATCGGAAATTGAAGGAATTTCAGAAAGCACTTGACTGCTTTGAGCAAGCGTTACAGGCTATCCGACAGTTTATCGATTCTGATGCTCGTGAATTTGCTTCCCGTCGCGAGAGTGAAGCTAATATTCTGAACAATTTGGGGCGAGCCCATGGAGCACTTGATCAACCTCAATTAGCCTATGAATGTTTTCAACAGGCATTATCCATTTATCGGCTGCTCTTTGGGCAGCAACAGCAAATCACATTGACATTTTTTAACCTAGCCAATCTCTACCGCGATCGCTGTGAATACGGCCAGGCGATTGAATGGTACGAACAGGCCTTTTCCTTTGCGAATGATCACTTGCCTGTGGAGGCTGCGTTTGCATTGTTAAATCTAGGTGATATCTTTCTAGTTACCGGCGATTACTCTAGAGCGGCGTCGCACTATCAGCAGGCCCGCGACTTAAATGCTCTTATACCCCAATGTGAAATAGCCTACGCATGGGTTGGGCAGGGTAAAGCCTATGAAGAATTGAGTCAGTATGAACAGGCAACGAGCTGCTATCAGCAAGGATTACTGATTTATCAACAAGTAAGCGGCTCTCAAGGAGAAGAGTCCGTCAATAATATCCTAGATTCGGTTAGGCAAAAAGCATTTTATAAAAGGTTAATTATGTAGTCTTTTAACGCAGTCGAAGAAATTTTCAGATTTGTCGACTTTGCTCAATCGGCTCAATTGTTTAATAGAAAATCAGGCCGATAACTCCGTTTTCTAATCGAAGCAAATAGAACCGTTTATGGCAGCCATGTTCGGCCCATCTGTGTTGTTTTAACTTTTCAGGACCATGCCCTATGTCAAGTTTTAAGCGGCGTCGGTTTTTGCAGGTTGCCGGGTCTGCTCTGGCCGCCGTAGGCCTCAGCCAAGTAGATGTTTGGCATCAGGGCGATCGCTACGCCCGCGCCCTAGCCCAACCTACCCGCCGCAAACTGGCCCTGCTAGTGGGCGTTAACCAATACCCTGACGGGGTCACCCCCCTACGCGGTTGCCTAACTGACGTGCGGATGCAGAAAGAGCTGCTGGTACATCGCTTTGGCTTTGATCCAGCCAATATTCTCACCCTAGAAAACCAGGTCGCCACTCGCCAGAACCTGCTAGACGCCTTTGAGTCGCACCTGATCGACCAGACTCAACTGGGGGACGTGGTGGTGTTTCACTTTTCGGGCCATGGTTCACTGGTGCGTGACCCCGACCCAATCCCCACAGCGCTAGAAGGTTACAACGGCAGCCTGCTGCCCTACGATGCTCGGTTAAACCTGCGGGGCAATCAGGTCAACGACATCATGGGCAAAACCCTGTTTTTGCTGATGGCCAACCTCAAAACTGACCAGGTGACCGTCATGCTCGACAGCTGCCACTCCGGCGGCGGCACCCGAGGCGATCTGATCCTGAGGGCCGTCGAGTCGAGGGTGGCCCTGGGCGAGGCGGAACCCAGCCCCATGGAACTGGCCGAGCAGGAGCGCTGGCTGACGCGGCTGGGCTGGTCGCCTGTGAAGCTGAAAACTCAACGCAGCCGGGGCATTGCCAAAGGGGTGGCGCTGGGGTCGGCTCAGGCGAACCAACTGGCGGCAGATGCCTCCTTTGGCGAGGGCGAGGGGCAGTTTCACGCCGGGGCGTTTACCTATGCCCTGACCCGCTACCTATGGCAACAGCCCGGCAGCCCGCCGCTCGATCGCGTATTTGTCGACCTAGCCCGCAGTACGCGAGATGTAGCCAACAGCGCTCGCATTGTGCAGTCGCCCATCTACGAGGTGGAGCCAGGGCGCAACTTTGGTCAAGAACCGCTCTTTTTTAGCTCTCCTCAGAGCCCGGCAGCAGAGGCCGTGGTTGTGGGCACTGAGGCCAGTGGCGAGGTCAAGTTCTGGCTGGGGGGCGTGTCGTCCCAAAGTTTGGCGGCTTTTGAGAGCGGGGCTATTTTCTCGGTCGTGGATGGCAATGGCAATGAGATTGGCCAAGTTGAGCAAACCCGGCGGGTAGGGCTAGAGGGCTACGGCAACCTGACAGGCAGCGCTCGCGGCCAGATCGCAGCGGGGCAACTGCTGCGGGAGCGGGTGCGGGGAGTGCCGACCGATCTGACCTTACGAGTGGGCCTAGATGATTCTTTGGGGGCAGACCTGGAGACGGCGCGATCGCAACTGGCAGCTTTTAACCGCATTCAGCCCGTTGCAGTGGATGGCAGCCAAAGCCCCCGCTACTTGCTGGGGCGTATGACTGAGCAGGGGCTTGCGATCGCCACCACCGAAGCCGTACAGAATATAGGCCAGCTAGGCAGCATTGGCCTGTTCACTCCAGGGTTAGTGGCCATTCGTGCTAGCTTTGGTGAACCTAATGAGCCCATGGCCGTCGCCATTCAGCGGCTCAACCCCACGCTCAAGTTGCTGTTGGCTGGGCAGGTGCTGCGATCGGTGCTCAACAGCGACACCTCTAACCTCAATGTCGATGTAGCTGTACAGCCGGTGAATAGCTCTGTTGCCATCAGTCGCAGCGCCAGCCGTCGAGGTAGCGAAGACAACGAGGTGGCTCAACGGCTAGATGGCTTTAGTCAAACGCTGCGATCGGGCAGTGAAATTGTGGTGACGGTGACCAATGCTGAATTTCGCAGCCTCTACATAGCCGTGCTAGCCATCGGCAGCTCGGGGAGTATGTCAGTGCTGCACCCTACCGATTGGGATGCTCCTGAAAGTGAATCGCTGTTAGAACCGGGTCAGCAGCTAGAGGTTCCCCGTCAGGAGGCGGGGCGCGACCCGAACCGCAGCTACTGTAGCAACCCCAGCGAAGCCTTTCACCTGTGCCTAAGCAGCTCTGGTTATGCTGAAATTTTGACCTTGGTGAGCACTAGCCCCTTGCGTGATGCCCTGCGCGGTCTTCAGCAAATTGCCGTCGCCAACAACACCCGTAGCGGCAACCCCATCGGTTTACAAAACGATGACCCTGTCAATGTGGTAGAAACCCTACTGGGCGACATCGATCGCAGCACCCGAAGCTCCAACAGACTGCGCGACGATGTACGCGGGGTAGACACCACCCAGCTCGCGGCCCTGTCTACCCTGATTCAGGTAGTAGAAAAATGATCGCTCGGCGGAGTGATTTGCGTGGCTCAGAACGAGCATCCGTACCGGAATCGCCAACTAGCCGCCACTGCATAGGTTTGGCCGCTCCAGACATAAGAGAAGGTAGACGAGTTCAACCCCACTCCTATGCCTAGTCCCCGCTTTGCGATCGCTTACCTGACCCAGAACCGCCCGGTAATTTTGATGCAGACTTTTCCGGTGGTACAGACTATCGAACAGCGCTATCACCTCTCCTGGCTGCGGTCTGTGCCTGCCCTGCTCGAAACCGGCAAAACCCAGAGTGCCTTGGGCCACCTCTACTGTCAACTGGGCGAATGGGATAGCGCCGCCGGGGCCTATCTGCGATCGCTCAACGCCTTTAGCCACGCCGAAGATGCCGTTTCCCTAGGCCACACCCTCACCCACCTCAGCGTGGTGTTTGCCCAACGCCAGCAGTACCGCTGGGCCTACGACTACGCTGCCCAAGCCGTGCAGAATCTGCACACTACAGCAGACAATGCAGGCTATGCTGCTGCCCTTCACACCCTAGGCATGGGCTATTACTATCGTCGCCGCTATCGCCTGGCGCTTAGAACCTTAGAGAAAGCCCTCGCCCTGCGCCACGAACTGGGCGACGAACTGGGTGAAGCCATTACCCTGGGCTGCATGGGGCGAGTCTATGCCGTACGAGGCGAGCACTGGTGCGCGCTCTCCTGCTACGAGGCGGCCCTCGATGGCTATCGCCAGCACCAGAGCTTGCTCGAAGGGAACAGCTACGAAATCATGATTCGCAGGCGCATTGCCCGATTGGCCGAAAGTGCAGGTCATGCTGATTTGGCGATCGCCCATTTTGAAGCTGCCTTGATGCTCTGCCAGAAGTGCGATCGCGCATTGGCCGCCGAAATCTTAACCGATCTCGCCAGCCTGCACGAAGGTTTACGGCAAAACGAAATTGCCCTGCGCTATCACCAGCAGGCGCGACAGTTGCAGCAGTCTGCAAAGCCCAAAGCTAGTGAAAATAATGCCCCTACTCCAATATCCTTACAGCCCACAGAAGAAGGCTATTACTAAGTCAAATACTCCGTAGGCTGGATACTGCCACTATCGCTTCAAATTCTGTTGGTTTAGCCCCAATTCTTATCTGTATCCCCGTAGGGGCATAGCATGCTATGCCTCTACGATTTTATGAATGAATTGCCTCCATCATTGCGTAGATCGAGGCCAGCCAAGCAGGCTTAAAGATACACCTAAAATCTTTAAAATCTCCGCTCACGTTGTGAATAAGTTCATCTTCGTCAGACATAGGTAAGGACAGGAAGGCAAATAAACCTACCTTCCTAACTCGGAAAAAACAACTTCTCAAAAGGAGAAACTTCCATGTCTGACATGATCAAGCCCAACGACATCATTGCCGAAGCTGAAGAGGCCGCTAACCTGGCCATCACTGAGCTTTCCGCAGGCGAACTCGACGATTGCAGTGGGGGTGTCAGCGGCCTAGGCGATATCAGCAGCCTGTTCAAAGGGGCGAGCAGCTTCTTCGAGCAGTCGGGTATCAAGATGGATCAGGTGAGCTTTGCTGGCCCTAACGGTGCTGGCAGCATTAGCTCTCTCACTGGCTTCGATACCGCCTCTGGTAATTCCGATGTGATTAGCTTCGGGCTGTAAAAAAGCCCCTGTCCAAACGACGAGTGCCCCTTAGACATCAACCCTCTAACCACTCGGCGTACTAGTCTACAGGGCTTCCATGCAGAGATATGGCTCCACCATGTCTCTGCATGTTTCCTAAGTTTGAGTGGGCCAAGATTGACCCAGTTATTGATCTAGAGACAGGATTTCGCAAGCCATGGAAGAGCATGATTTAGATCTCGCCCCCGTTGAGCTGTCACTAACAGAATTAGACGAAGTATCTGGCGGGTTAGATATTTTTATTTCGGGTTCCATATTCGATCAAAGTGAAAGCCTTTTGGGTCAGTCGGGCGGCTGTGGTTGCCCAGGGTCTACGCTGGCTCAAACCTCTAATACATCCTCAGGAGCCTTTCAGTTTGCTGGGTTGGGCTTTGAGTCGGTAGACCAAATTTTTGCTGTGTTTGCCGGGCTATCGCGGCTGTTTGGTCGGTAGCCGCTTTAAGTATTAACAAGAGGATCTCGCCATGACGACGCCCCTCCTTCGAGAATTTAACCAGCAACATGTGGATTGGCTGGTACAGGCCGGTACACTGCGATCGCTCCAGGCAGGCGATCGCCTCCACACATCCAACCAGCCTCTTAACCATCTGTGGATTGTGGTGAGCGGTCAGCTATCGGTGGTGCTAGAGGCCCAATCAGCTGATGAGGGTAGCAAAGCTGTCCCTAAAGAAATCCTGCGATTATCCACTGGGGATCTAACTGGCGCACTACCTGCCGTAACGACCTACCTCTCCCAATCCACTCTGTTTGCCCTCACCGATGCCACCGTTCTGGCGCTTCCTCTGGCCGCTCTCACTCAAAAGCTGGCCGACGATGCCGACTTCGCCGCCCCGTTCTACCGAGTTGTAGCTCTGACCCTACGGCAACAGCTTACCCAGTGGGCGGCGCAGATGGGCTACAGCGTGGCCCTGCTCGGCCAGCTTCAGCTTAAAGAAGCGGCGACGGTGTTTGCCGAACTGGCCGACAGCGATCTGGACTGGATGATGGCGGTTGGGCAAGTCGAATCTGTAAAACCCGGTACGCCTCTATTCCGCTGCGGCTATCCGGTCGATGCACTGCATTTGTTGCTAGAAGGGGCGGTGGGCCTAAATGCCGCTGAGCAGCCGCCCAACCTAGTAGTGACCGCCCTCATGCCAGATCCAGATAGAGCAGAGACCGAATTTGCCCGGCTGTCACGGGGCGATTTAGTGGGTGAAACCCTGCTATTGGATTCGGCCCCGGCGGCGGTAGGGGCGATCACCTTGCGAGAGTCTACCCTGCTGACCATCCCTCGCTGGCGGCTGCTGGCCAAACTGCTCTACGATCGCCCCTTTGCCGCTCGTCTCTACCGACTGCTGGCATTGCTGCTAGCCAGCAAACAGCAGCTCATGCTGCAAAAACTGGGCGCTTTGGCCCCCAACAGTGATCTCGATAGCCAGCTTCTAGAACGGGTGGCCCTGGCTGAGGCCCGTTTCGAATGGCTGGTGCAGCGGCTGCAAACCCAGGCTCAGTTTTAGATTTTGGATTTGCGCCTCTGGTTAGGGGCCTGCGCTGACTGTACAGCCGAGACAGCTATCCCCAAAACCATGAACACTCCCGCCACTGCTCAAGGAACGATTTGGGCTGGTGGGCAGTGTTCACCCTACGCTTGCTTCGTTCTTCACTTTTCGTTCTTCTGCCTTTCTCCCGGAGTTTGACCATGGTACCGGCAAAGCATAGCAACCTATTTCGCCCTCAGGCGCTAGAGCGCAGCGCCTCTCCCGAACAGCTCGATCAGCTGGTGCAAGTGGTTAGCCCCAAGCGCTGGCTAGCGCTGACAGCCCTTGGCCTGTTGGTCAGTGCCGGGGCCGCCTGGAGTGTGCTGGGTCAAATTCCCTTAACTGTCACTGGGCAGGGGGTGCTGGTTTATCCCAGCGATGTGGTGACGGCCCAATCGCCCGGTGCTGGCCCCTTGCGCTCGATCGAGGTGAAGCCGGGGGACTGGGTAAAGGCAGGCGATATTCTAGCGGTGCTCGATCAGTCTGAGATAGAGACCCAGCTGCGGCTGGCCCAGGAGAAATTGACTCAGCTTCAGATCCAAGACCAGACTGCCCAGCGGTTAAACAGCGAGCGCAGTGGGCTAGATGAGGGAGCGATCGCCCAGCAGCGGCGGGCACTAGAGCAGAATTTGCGATCGCAGCAAGCCCTCACCCCTACCCTGCAAGCTCGTGCCGAAGAATCGCTACGCCAGGAGCGCCGAGCCCTTCAGCAGCGGCTTACAACTCTGCAAGCCCGCCTGCCCATTTATCAAACCCGCTGGGAGAACTGGCAGCGTTTGGCTGACGAGGGAGCCATGTCCCAAGAAGAGGTGCTGAGCATACAGCTGGAATACCAAGAGCTGCAAAACGAAGTCAACGATGTTGAAACTCAGCTTGAGTCCCTAGATCTGCGCGACACCGAAGCCCAGCGCGACTACCTTGATAACCTCAACCGTATCGCCGACCTCCAAGCCCAACTTCAAGGTCTCGACGCCCGCGCCGCCACCCAGCGCGAGCAAGATAGCACTACCCTTGCCCAGCGCCAAAAAGAAATCAAAGACACCGAAGCCACGATCGCCCAACTTACGGAGCAGCTCGGCCGCAACCGGACGATCACCAGCAACCACGACGGTCAGGTGATCGAGGTGATGGCCCAGCCCGGCCAGCGCCTTGACCCAGGCATGCCCGTGGCGATGATCGCAGCCCAGGATAGCAACACTCCCCTCACCAGCGTCGCCTTTCTACCTGTCAGCGACGGCAAAAAAATCAGCGTCGGTATGACGCTCCAGGCCACCCCCACCACCGTCAAGCGCGAAGAGTACGGCGGCATTCTCGGCACCGTTGACGAGGTGTCGAGCTTTCCCGTCACTCAGGCTGGGGCCGCCCGTCTGGTTGGCCACCCTGACATTCTGCCCGGCATCATGGGCGAGGGGCCGCATATCGCCGTCTTCGCCACCCTGCAAACCGACTACAGCCCCAACAACCCCAGCCAGCTGCGTTGGTCGGCCTCCCCCCAAGGCCCCGACCAGCCCATGACCCCCGGCATGACCACCACCGTGCGCATCACCGTCGAAAAGCGCCGCCCCATTTCTTATGTGCTGCCGATTCTGAAGCAGTGGGCGGGTTTTGGCGATGAAAACATCCAACCATAAAGGTTTCTTTGGCAAAAGTTGGACTTCAAGTTTTGAGTTCTTAGTTCTGAATTTTGAATGCTTGAGGTCGTACTGCAATTCAAACCTCAACACTCAAAACTCTCCCACCCCACTCTCCCACTTCCTCCTTCCCCTTCATGAAACACCTTATCGCCAAACTCAAAGACCGCCTCCGCCGTCCTGACCTGCGGCGTACGCCGACCCTGCTGCAAATGGAAGCGGTAGAATGCGGGGCCGCCTCTTTGGGAATGATCCTCGGCTACCACGGGCGAATTGTATCGCTGGCCGATCTGCGGCAAGCCTGCGGTATTTCGCGGGATGGCAGCAAAGCGTCGAATGTGCTTAACGCGGCGCGGCTCTACCACCTCCAGGGCAAAGGGCTGAAGGTTTCCCTAGAAGCTGTGCAGCAGCTAGAGCGGCCCTACATTGTGTTTTGGAATTTCAACCATTTCTTAGTAGTAGAAGGGTTTCACCGGCAGAAGGTGTACCTGAATGACCCGGCCACCGGCCCACGCACGGTTTCCCTCGACGAATTTAGCGAGGGGTTTACGGGGGTGGTGCTGACCTTTGCTCCCGATGCCGAGTTTGCAACAGGCGGACAAAGGCGGGATTTGGTGCAATCGCTCCGCCTACGTCTGCGTGGTTCCTTTCGGGCTCTGGCCTTTTGCCTGCTGGCGGGTCTGCTGCTGGTGCTGCCGGGGTTGGCGATGCCCGCCTTTTCTCAGGTGTTTGTGGATCAGATCTTGATCCAGGGCCGCAGTAGCTGGTTACGACCTTTACTGCTGGGTATGTTGATCACGTCCATTCTCACCGGGCTGCTGACCCGGTTGCAGCTACAAATCTTGCGGCGGTTGCGGATTAAGCTGGCCATGGGTATGTCGAGCGGCTTTTTGTGGCACATTCTGCACCTGCCGGTGAGTTTCTACGACCAGCGGTTTGCGGGCGAAATCAGCAACCGCATCAAGCTCAACGATCGCCTTGCGAGCTTGCTCTCCGGCGAACTGGCCACCACGGCAATTTCCTGCGTCATGGTGGTTTTCTACGGCCTGGTGATGTGGCAGTATGACTGGGTGCTGACGCTAATCGGCATTGGATCGGTAGCGGTAAATTTGATCGCTCTGCGCTGGGTGGCCCGCCAGCGATCGGATACTAATACCCGGCTAATGCAGGAGCAGGGCAAGGTGAGCGGCGTTGCGATCGCCGGTCTGCAAAGCATTGAAACCCTCAAAGCCTCAGGCCTAGAATCCGACTTCTTCACCCGCTGGGCTGGGTACTATGCTAAGTCCCTCAATGCCCGCCAGGAGATGGATCGCATTAACCAGCGCCTGGGTATGCTCCCCGCTTTTCTCTCCGGCCTCAGCGCCATGCTGCTCCTCACCATCGGCGGCTTTCGCGTCATCGACGGAGCCCTCAGCATCGGTATGCTCGTCGCCTTCCAGTCACTCATTCAGCAGTTTATGCAGCCCGTCAACCAGCTGCTCAAGCTCGCAGGCGACTTCCAAGAACTCGGTGGCACCCTCGATCGCCTCGACGATGTGCTTCAGAACCCCATTGATCCGCTGCTGCCGGGTGGGGAGGTGGGGAGTGGGCGAGTGGATGAGCGGACGAGTGGGCAAAACGTGGAGCCGCAAGAATTTATTGAGAGAGAACCCAAGCTTTCTGGCCTAATAACTGCCACTGCTCACCCGTCTACCCACCTACCCACCTCCCCATCCACCCATCCACCCTCCCCCCTCTCCCCCAAACTCCACGGTTTCCTCGACCTCCACCACCTCACCTTTGGCTACAACCGCACCGCGCCGCCGCTGATTGACAACCTCAGCCTTTCCCTCAAGCCAGGGCAGCGGGTGGCTCTAGTCGGCGGCAGCGGTAGCGGCAAATCCACCGTCGCCAAGCTGGTGTGTGGCCTCTACCAACCCTGGTCAGGAGACATCTGCTTCGACGGTCAGCCTCGCCACCAAATTCCGCGCCCGGTTCTGACGAATTCCCTAGCCATGGTTGAGCAAGACATTCTGCTGTTTGCGGGCACCGTACGCGACAACCTCACCCTATGGGATACCACCATCCCCGACACCAATCTGATCCAAGCCTGCCGCGATGCCGCCATCCACGACACTATTCTCTCCATGCCCGGCGGCTACAGCGCTGAACTGCTTGAAGGGGCTGCCAACCTTAGTGGCGGCCAGCGCCAGCGCCTCGAAATTGCCCGTGCCCTGGTCAACAACCCCGCCATTCTGGTCATGGACGAAGCCACCAGTGCCCTCGACACCGAAACTGAGCGCACCATCGACTACAACCTGCGCCTGCGCGGCTGCACCTGTTTAATCGTTGCCCACCGCCTCAGCACCATCCGCGACTGTGACGAAATCATCGTCATGCACCACGGCAAAGTCGTCCAGCGCGGCAGCCACGACGACCTGCGCGGGCAAGAAGGGCCGTATTTGCAGTTGATTCGCAGTGAAGAAGGGTAAGAAAGTTTTGAGTTCTTAGTTTCAAACCGCTCTCTTCCCCAAATTCCCGCAACTCCCCACGCCAAAACTCAAAAATTTTCCCTCACCCCCACCTTTCCCATCTTTCCTACCCTCCATCAACTAATGCTCACCACCTACACGCTCCACCCCTCTCCCCTCCACCATCTCCGCAGCAATGACCCCCTCTTCCTCGACGATCCCCGAACCTGCTGGCGGGTTGAATCGGGTATGCTGGCACTGTTTGCAGTCAGTGTGCAATCGACGGCGTTGACCAGTCGGCGGCGCTACTTGTTTAGCGTTAAGCCAGGAGCAATGCTGTTTCCGGCGGCGCTGCTGAGTCAAGAGACCCCCTGCCAACTGCTGGCGATGCCTTTGGAATCGGTAAGTTTGAGGCCAATTTCTCTAACGGCATTAGCAGACGAGTTGACTGATAGCCGGACTGCTGCAACTACCTTGGCAGCCCTAGAAAACTGGGTGCATCGGTTGGGGGCGGCGTTATCTGACACCGTATCGGCTCGGTTGGCGACCCCGATTGACACCAGCGGGCTGCTGGCACCGGGGGAAGTGTATCAGCCTCCCCAAGGGCGCGTTACCTGGCTGCGACTGCTGGCTGGGGAAGGGCGACTGCTGGGGCTAGAGCATTTGGCGCTGACTCCGGCAATTGGCCCCATCCCCCTCAGCAGCCACCTGTGGCTACAGGCGACGGCAATGGCGGAGCTTGAGATTTGGCAACCTCAGACGCAGCGGGGGGCAGAGGCAATTCTATCTGGTCTGGGCCATCTGCAAACTGGTGTGCTCAGAGGCATTCAGCACCTTGAAGCACAACAACAGGTGCAAGAATATCAGCGGTTTGAGGCCCGCGAGCGGCTGAATACCCAGGCCGTGAGCCAGACGCTAACGCAGCTAGCGGGGGTGTTTAAGCCATCCACCACCGTTCAGGAATCTCAGGGATATCAATCTGGTACTGAGGACGCTCTGTTGGTTGCCGCTGGAGCGGTGGGACGTGCACTGGGCATTGCCATTCAACCTCCAGCCCAGTCAGAGGATTTGCGGCGGGTGAGGGATCCTTTGGAATTGATCGCCCGCTCCTCCCAAATTCGCACCCGCCAGGTGACCCTGCGCGACGACTGGTGGCGGCGTGATGGCGGCCCATTGCTAGCCTACGCTCGCGAGGATGGTCGCCCGCTGGCGCTGCTGCCGGTGGGGGCGACCCGCTACGAGGTGGTTGACCCACAGCAGGACACCCGGTTGCCGTGCAGCCGAGCCATCGCAGACGGGATTTCACCCACGGCACACACCTTCTATCGCCCGCTGCCCTACCAACTCAAGCCGGTACAGCTGCTCCAGTTCGCGCTACAGGGGCACCGTCAGGAATTGGTGGTAGTGGCGGTAGCCAGCATTGCCGCCACGCTACTGGGCATGGTTACTCCTCAGGCTACGGGCATTCTCATTGACCAGGCAATTCCCAATGCAGACCAAACCCTGCTGTTGCAGATTGCCTTTGCGCTGCTGGCCACCACCTTTGGGGCCACCCTGTTTCAGCTCACTCAAGGCATTGCCCTGATGCGGATCGAATCCTTTGCCGACAGCAGCACCCAGGCCGCTGTGTGGGATCGGCTGCTGAAGCTGAAAACCTCCTTCTTTCGCGGCTACTCCATTGGCGATCTGAGCGCTCGGGTGTCGTCGATTAGCCAGATTCGCCAGCGGTTGGGCAATACCCTGCTCAAGAGCCTGTTTTCAAGCCTGTTCTCGCTTCTGAATTTGGGGTTGCTGTTTTACTACAGCATGCCCCTAGCGCTGATTGCCACCGGGGTGGCCCTGCTCAATATGGCTGTCACCGTGGTCTCTGGGATGCTGACCCTGAAAAAAAATCGCCCCCTCCACGACCAGCAGGGCAAGCTCTTCGGGATGATGGTGCAGATGATCAATGGCGTAGCCAAGTTTCGCGTAGCTGGGGCCGAAACCCGCGCCTTTGCCTACTGGGGTCGCCAGTATGGTCAAGAGCTGCGACTGACCCTGGCTTCGGAGGGCATCGAAGACAATTTGACGGTGATCAATAACCTGCTGGCGGCTCTCACCCCCGCGGTGCTATTCGCCTTCGCCACGGGCATGATTCAGCAGTCACAGACGGGGGAGGGCGACTTTTCGACCGGCACATTTTTGGCCTTTAATGCGGCCTTTGGCACCTTTATCGGCGGGGCCACCAGTCTCAGTAGCACCGTTATCGACGTGCTCGATGTGCTGCCCATCTGGCAGCGGGCGGAACCTATTCTCGCCGCCCAGCCCGAGGTTGACCCCCACAAGGCCGACCCAGGACGAATCTCGGGCCAGGTGACGGTGAGCAACGTGGGCTTTCGCTATCGCTCCGACGGGGATCTCATTCTAGACGGTGTCACCCTCGCCATTGAACCGGGGGAATTTGTCGCCCTGGTTGGCCCCTCGGGCAGCGGCAAGTCTACGCTATTTCGCCTGCTGCTAGGGTTCGATGCACCAGAAGTTGGCACGGTCTACTTCGACGGGCAGGATATGGCAGGCCTAGACCTCAACGCCCTGCGCCGGCAGTTTGGCGTGGTGCTGCAAACCAGTCGTCTGATGTCGGCCTCAATTTTCGAAAACATCGCCAGCAGTGCCCGCATCACCATGGAAGAAGCTTGGGAGGCGGCCTCGATGGCGGGGCTGGCCGACGACGTTCTCTCGATGCCGATGGGCATGCACACGGTGGTGAGCGAGGGGGGCACGAATCTCTCGGGCGGCCAGCGGCAGCGGCTGCTGATTGCCCGAGCCCTGGCCTTGCGCCCCCGCATTTTGCTGTTTGACGAAGCCACCAGCGCCCTGGACAACCGCACCCAGGCGATCGTCAGCGAAAGCCTGGAGCGGCTGCGGGTAACGCGCATTGTGGTGGCCCACCGGCTCAGCACCATTCGCAATGCCGATCGCATCTACGTACTCGAAAAAGGCTGTCTAATTCAGCAGGGCAGCTTTGATGAACTGGCCGCTGAAGAGGGGCTGTTTAGCCAACTCACTAAGCGCCAGCAGGTGGATTCTTGAAACATCGCACAAGTGTGAATAAGTCCTTTGGCCCCAGTGATATGTGCCTTAGCCACCCTCAGGATTTAACCTATGCGACGCCTTTACCTGTTCGGCTTATTAGCTGCTTCTGGACTATTGACTGCGATCGCCCCCACCTTACCCACCCTGGCTCAACCACCGCTCGCCGAGCAGCCCGCCCCGGCTCAATCGCCTACCACCGTCGCCGCTCTGATGACCCAGGGCTATCAGCAGCTCTATAACAGCCAGCTACAGGAGGCGATCGCCTGGTTTCAGCAGGCAGTAGCTCAGTTTCAACAGACAGGCGATCGCGCGGGTGAAGCTGCTGCCTTGCTAGGGCTGTCGGAAACTTACCTGTGGTCGTTCCAATTTGAGCAAGAGTTAGAAACAGCTCAGCAAGCATTAGCGATCTACAGAGAACTGGGCGATCGCGCTGGGGAGGCTGAGGCTCTGCAACTGGTGGGCGATGCTCAGCTCAATTTAGATGACTATGACAACGGCGTTGCCACTCTGCAAGAGACCCTAGCCCTGCGCCAAACCTTGCCAGATCGTCAAGGTGAAGGGTGGACTCTGGGCCTGTTGGGCATTGGACAAGTAAAACAGGGTGATGCCGCCGAGGGTTTGACTACGATGCAGCAGGCGATCACCATTCTCAACCAACCCGTTGCCCCTGCTTTAGAGCAACGCCAGCAGTACCGACGCGGCGTGATTTTGGCGTGGATTGGTTACGTCAATGGCCTACAGGAAAACTACGCGGCAGCACTAGAGGCACTAGAGGAAGCGATCGCCTTAGGGCGATCCGTGGGGAATCGCTCAGTTGAAAGGCTATCGCTGGTGTTTTTGGGTGACGTACAAAAGGAGCAGGGCCAGTTTGCCGAGGCGTTAGTCACTTATCAAGCTGCATTGACCGCAGCCGAGGATCTAGGCAATCCCTCGGCTCAGGCCTATGGGCATACCTTAATTGGCAATCTGCACTATGAGCAAGAGCAGTACGATGACGCGAGAGAAGCCTATCAAAGGGCGCTGGCTCTTTATGAAGCTTTAGGCAACCGAGAAGCTCAGGCATGGAGATTGTTTGATATTGGTTATATCTATAAACAGCAGCAGCAATATTCCCAGGCCCTTGAGGCTCATCAGCAGGCGCTAGGTCTGTTTCAGGCCGATGGAAATTCTGTTGGCGAGCTGAGCACGCTGAATACGATTGGCTACACCTACGAAACGCTTGGGGAATACGAGCAGGCAAGATCATGCTTTCGGCGGCAGATTGAGCTTGCACAGCAAGTCAATAACGTGACTCAAGAAGCCTTTGGTTTTTGGGGAGTTGGTTCAACGTACCTCGGCCAAGCCCAGCGACTCTACGCCGATGAAGCCTACTCAGAGTCAGTGGCTATTGCTGAGCAAGCAATAGCCCCCTACCAGCAAGCTATCAATCTGGCTAAGGGCGGCAGGTTTAATCTGGAGCAGGATGGAAGCCTAATTACCTCTGCCCACGTTGTTTATTCCACTCAAGGGCATGCGTTTGATCAACTGCGCCAGTTTCCTGAGGCGATCGCGGCCCATCGGCAATCCCTAGAAATTTTAGACACCTACCGCGATCGCATGCCCGAGGTTGAGTATCTGGTGCAGCGCCGAGGTGCACTGATGCAGCTTGGGCTTGGCTATTCCGACAATGGCCAGTATGTCGAAGCCATTGCTGCCTTCGAAGAGACTGCGAAAGTTGCTGAGCAGCTCAATGAGCCAACCCAACAGTTGCAAGCCCTAAGGTTTGTTTCTATCAATCATGGCTATCTAGGCAACTACGCTGAGGCATTGGCTGTAGCCCAGCAAGTTTTGAAAATTACTGCCGAGAAACTGCTTGACGATGCTAATGCAAAATTATCGGCACTGATGGTTTTAGGGCGAGCTTACAGCAATCTAGGACAGTACCCTGCTGAACTAGAACAATACAAACAGGCTCTACCCATTGCACAATCGCTTGGAGATATTGTACTGAAATTAGTCTACTGAACAACACCGCTACGGCTTATTCGGCTCAGGGCAACTATCGGCAGGCGCTAGAGACTCAGCAGCAGGCGATCGACCAACAGCAGGAGGCGATCGATGCGCTAGAGACCAACACCCCTGAAAGCTTCGAGCAGTTTTGCAGTGGCTATGCCAAGGATGTAGGTGCTGTCATTCGGCAGCAGTGCCTAGGCACCTACCGCTATGGCATGGCTGTGGGCCTAAACAATCAAGTCTCTCACTATCGAACCTTGGGGCGCTACCCAGAGGCGATCGCTGCATACAACCAGGCATTGGCAATTGCCCAAGAGTACAAAAATCTTGAGCTAGAGACGTCGTTACTACTCAACATCGGAGGTGTCTATGATGAGATGGGCACCTATGCCGAGGCTATAGATTCCTACGAGCGAGCCTTGGAAATTGCTGAGTCTACTAACAGTCGTCCTAATCAGACTGTTGCTCTCAATAATCTAGGGCGCACCTACAGTGAGCAAGGGCAGTATCCTCTTTCCCTAGAGGCTTATCAGCGCAGTCTGCAACTAGCTCAAGCAATCGATAGCCCATACTCGGTATCAACGGTGCTGGGCAACCTTGGTGTGGTTTACAGTGCCCAAGGCAGAGTAGACGAAGCTCGTGAGGCTTATCAACAAGCCTTAGCTATTAACCAGCAATTAGGGCTAGACCTGACGACTAGCCTCAATAATCTTGCTGTCTTGGATTCTGACCAAGGGCTCGGTGCGGAAGGGTTAGAGAAACTGGAGCAAGCCCTAGCGATCGCTCAGGCATCAGGCGATCGCCTCTCTGAGGCTACTGTGCTAGGTAACATAGCCGATATTTATGGCGCACAAGGTAACTATAGCCGAGCGATTGATCTCAGGCAGCAGGTGCTAGCTATTTACCAAGAAATTGGGGCGCGATCGAGCGAAATCGGCGGTCTCATTTCCTTAGGAATCAGCTATCACAACCTAGGCCAGTACAACAAAGCCCGCGAGTTTCATCAGCAAGCGCTAGATCTCAGCCGAGTGGTCGGGCAACGGTCAAAAGAGGCTTTGGCTATGGGCAATTTGGCCAGAACATACCTCTGGCAAAATCAAGCCTCTGAGGCTCAGGTTCTTTACGAACAGGCTCTTAATCTGGCTCGCGGCATCGGCGAAGTCAATACCGAATCCGCCTTGCTCGATGCCCTGGGCCGCACCTACGAGCGCCTGGGGCAAGACGATCGCGCGATCGCCACCTACCAGCAGGCCATTGTGCTAGCACGTCAGACCGGCTTTCGTTTGGTCGAATCCAGCACCCTGCGCGGGCTAGGCGTTGTCTATGGCAAGCAGGGGCGCCAAAACGAAGCCCTAGAGGCATTTCAGCAGGCGCTTACCATTCAGCGACAGATTAATGAACCAGCGATCGAAGCGCAGACATTGACCAATGTGGGTGAGCTTTTTGTGGCTCAAAACCAGCCCGAAATGGCGATCGCATTCTACAAACAATCCGTCAACATCACCGAGGGCATTCGCGCCAACCTGGGTACCCTACCCGCCGACCTGCAACAGTCATACACCGACAGCGTGGCCGACACCTACCGCACTCTGGCCGACCTGCTGTTGCAGCAAAACCGTGTGCTAGAGGCCCAGCGGGTACTCGACCTACTGCGGGTGCAAGAGTTAGACGACTACCTGCACAATGTGCGCAGCACCGAGCAAACCGCCACTGGGGTAGACCTGTGGGAGCCCGAGCAGCGCATTCTCGACCTCTACGACCAGACCATTGCCGAAGGAGCCGAGCTGGCCCAGCTCCAGGCCAAGGCTTCGCTAACCCCTGCCGAAACCCAGCGGCGCGACGAATTGCTGGCCCGCCAGGATGAGTTACGCAGCGTCTTTCAAGATTTTCGCGATCGCGACGATGTACAAGCGGCGATTGCCCAATTGCGGACCAGTACTGACGGCCAAAACATTGAACTCAGAAACTTTAACCAGCTACAAAACAGCCTGGCCCAGCTCAATACCAATGCTGTGCTGCTCTACCCGCTTATCCTGCCCGATCGCCTGGAGCTAGTGCTGATCACCCCCCATGGCGCACCGATTCGGCGGCCAGTTGACGTCAGTGCCACCGACCTCAACCGCGCCATTGTTGAACTGGGCCAGGCGCTCAAAGACCCCCGCCTCGACGCCAAAGCCCCGGCCCAGCAGCTCTACCAGTGGCTGATTGCGGGGCTAGAAGCCGATCTGGCCGCCGCCAACGCCGAAACCATTATCTATGCTCCTGACGGCGCGCTGCGCTACATTCCCCTTGCAGCCCTGCACAATGGCGACCAGTGGCTAGCTGAGCGCTTTGCCGTTACCCACATTACCGCCGCCTCGCTAGTTGACTTTACCGCTCGACCCAGCTACCGCCCCGACAACCTAAATATGCTCGCCGCCGCCTGCGTGCAGTGTAGCTTCGAGAATATCAACGGCTATCGCTTTGCCAACCTCCCTCACGCGGGGGTAGAGGTCGAAACTCTGGCGGCGCAAGTTCCCAATACCGAGCTGCGACTCGACAATGCTTTTAGCGCTAGCGAGCTGCGCGGCTTAATGGGCAAGTTCTCCATTGTGCATTTGGCAACCCACGCCAAATTTGTACAGGGTCAGGGCGACGCATCATTCATTGTCACTGGAGACGGCAGCTCGGTTTTTCTACGCGATATTGAGTCGTGGAATTTACCTAATCTGGATCTGGTCGTGCTCAGCGCCTGCGAAACTGCCATTGGGGAAGCGCAACTGGGCAGCGGAGTAGAGATTCTTGGCTTTGGCCATCGTATGGAGCAAGCAGGGGCCAAGGCGGCGATCGCATCGCTCTGGCAGGTGAGCGATGGCGGCACCCAAGTGCTGATGAACGCCTTTTATGGAGCCTTGCAGGCAGGCTATACCAAAGCCCAGGCGCTACAAGTTGCCCAACAGGCTCTCATCTCAGGCGAGTTTGAAATCAAGGGCGAGGGCGATCGGGCCGACTTAAACTTGGTTACAGCCCAGGTAGGGCTGCCCGGTAGCGTCACCACAAATCTTAACCATCCCTACTACTGGGCACCCTTCATTCTGATCGGCAATGGATTGTAACCCCCATGATTTGATCAACTAGTTTTTTTGAGTTAATCAGCATTCTTAATACCTGAACAGAATCTTATTAACTTCAAGTAGAAATCTTACGGATTTCGTACGTTAACTTGCGATTTAGATGGTCGTCTAACGAAGGCAAGATTGCCTAAAAATGCATAGGTTGGCAACTTCTAAAAGCCTAAGCTTTGGCTACTCTTAGGAGTTGACCTATGCACCGTTTACCTGGGTTTAGTTTGTTGGCTTCTGCCTGCCTGCTAGGGGCGATCGCCCCTAGCGCACCCTCTATGTACCCTAGCACCGCCGTATCACTCCCCAACCCAGTACTTGAAACCCAGCGGGGGCAGAGCTCCGTCAGTGCTCTAACCACCGCCAATAGCGACTCTTGGCAGCTTGAACCGCGCATTCTCGCTCTCTCCGCCCACACCATTGAGGAAGGGGTTGAGCTAGCCCAGCTCCAAGCCCAACCCGCCCTAACGGCGACAGAAACTCGGCGGCGCGACCATTTGCTGTCCCGCCAGGATGAGCTGCGGGCAGAGTTTCGGCAGTTTCGCGATCGCCCGGAGGTACAGGCGGCGATCGCCCAGTTGCGCGACACCACCAACGGCCAAACCATTGAGATTGACCACTTCAATACCCTGCAAAGCAGCTTGATTAACCTCGACACCAACGCTGTGCTGCTCTACCCGCTGATTTTGCCCGATCGCCTGGAGTTGATATTGATTACCCCCTACGGTGCGCCAATTCGGCGGCCCGTGTTGGTCAGCGCCACTGACCTAAACCGCACCATCGCCGAGCTAGGGCAGGCCCTCCAAAATCCGCATCTCGATGCTACCGCTCCAGCCCAGCAGCTCTACCGATGGCTCATTGCCGACCTCGAAAACGATCTGACCGCCGCCCAGGCCGAGACCATTCTCTACGCCCCGAACGGGGCACTGCGCTATATTCCCCTAGCGTCACTGCACGACGGGCAGCAGTGGTTAGCCGAGCGCTTCGCCGTGAGTCACATTACCGCCGCCTCGCTAGTCAACTTTACTGCCCGACCTAGCTACCACCCCGATCGCCTCAAATTACTGGCCGCTGCATGTGTGCAGTGCAATTTTGAACTCAACGGCTTTCGCTTTGCTGACCTGCCCAGCGCTGGGGTCGAGGTCAAAACCCTGGCAGCACAGATTCCTAATACCGAACTGCGGCTGAACACCAACTTTAGCGCCAGTGCCCTGCGAACCTTGATGGGCGACTACCCGATCGTGCACTTGGCCACCCATGCCAAGTTTGTGCCGGGTCGCGCCAGTGAGTCATTTATTGTCACTGGGGACGGCAGCGCTGTTTCACTACGCGACATTGCGTCATGGAACCTGCCCAATACTGATCTGGTGGTGCTGAGCGCCTGCGAAACCGCTGTGGGCGAAACCCAGCTGGGCAGCGGAGTCGAGATCTTAGGCTTTGGCTACCAGATGCAGACTGCCGGGGCTAAAGCGGCGATCGCATCGCTCTGGCAGGTCAGCGACGGCGGCACCCAGGTCTTAATGAATGCCTTCTACACCGGTTTACAGGCGGGCTACACCAAAGCCGAAGCGCTGCAACTGGCCCAGCAGACGCTGATCGACGGCGATTTTACTATTGCAAGAACGGGCGATCGCGCTGACATCAATCTCGTTACAGCCCGTAGCGATCTGCCTCGCGCCGTCAGCGATAACCTTAGTCATCCCTACTACTGGGCACCCTTCATTCTCATCGGCAATGGGCTGTAGCCCCAGGCCCGACCCCCACGGGTTGAATAACTCTGCCCAGCTCAGACATACATTCTTGTGAACGCTACCGCCTTCGGCATCTTTGCCCCCAGTCTTTTAACTCTAAAAGGAATACCCCCATGACACGCTTCTTCAAGTCTCTGGCGATCGCCGCTAGCTTGCTCACCGTTGCCCTCACTGGCTGTGGCAAAACCACCGCCCTCAGCCCCAGCCAACTGGCCGAACAAAACAAGCCCGGCACCCTGATGATTCAAACGGTTCACAATGCTGAGTTTTCGGTACCCGACTACAACCTCAACGAGGACAAAATGGCCCAGCTTTTTGAGGCTCTGGGCAAAAAAGTGACCAGCGGCGAATATACCTCTGAGCAGCAGATGTTTGTGGCGGTCATTCAAACGGTATTGGCCGATCCCCTGGCCTACTTCACCCCAATCTCAGAGCGCATGCAAGAGCAGGCCGAAGTCAGCACCACCGGCTCGGCCCTAGCGGTCACCGAAGATGGCTACTTGGTCACCAATGCCCACGTAGTCTCCTCAGAGCAAGACGATATTAAGGGAATGCTGGCCGACAGTGCCCTGGAGGAAGTAGCTGTCTCTAGCTGCAAATCGCTGTGGAATGAGCTGAGCGACGGCTACTACCAGGAGGCGATCGGTGCACTGATGGGCACCCAGGAATTTGTGGAGCTCTGTCTGCAAGCCCATGTCAAATACTTTGCCCACCACATGTCGCTCGATGCTATAGATACCAAAATTTATGCGGCGATGGGAGCCACCGCCCGCGACCAAATTGTTGAGCAGGGCCAAAAAGCGACTGTCAAAGCGATCGGCGAACCCGCCCCCGGCAAAGACGTGGCGATTCTCAAAATTGAGGCCACCCACATGCCCACTGTGGCCCTAGGAGACGATAAAGCGCTGGCGGCGGGCGATCGCATGTTCATTCTCGGCTACCCCGGCGCAGGCGTGATCGACGAGCAAGAAGCGGTCGAAGCCTCCCTCACCGCTGGGCTGGTCAGCGCCCGCAAAACCATGGCCGACGGTTGGGATATTTTACAGACCGATGCCGCCATGAGCAGCGGCAACAGCGGTGGCCCGGTGTTTAACGAAGCAGGCGAGGCGATCGGCATTGCCACCTTTGCTAAGGTTGACCCCACCACGGGCAGTCAGGTGCAGGGCGCAAACTTTGTCATTCCCATGGGCGTAGTCAACGAATTTTTGAACCAAGCCAATGTAGAACCTGCCCCTAGCGGCGTTTCTCAGCTCTACCAAACCGCCGTCACCCAGTTTGAGCGGGGTCAGTTCAAGCGTGCCCTGGCCAGCTTTCGCCAGGTCAGTGAGCTCAACCCGAGCTACCCCTACGTGCAGGACTACCTAAGCAAAACCCAGGCCGCCCTTAACAATGATTCATCGGGGGCATCACTTAGCACCTTGGGCCTTGGGGGTGTTGCCCTACTGCTGTTGTCGGGGGGCACAGTTGTAGCTCTGCGCCGGGGCGTCGTGAAGCTGCCTAAGCTCACTACCCACTGATGGCGCGCTGTCAGCAATCACCCTTGGCCGGAGAAATGCGTCTGCATACTCTGGCCAAGGACTTTAAGCTCTCCTGCAGGGACAAAAACGAAATGAGAAGAGCGGATTTGGCGTGGAATTGAGAGACATTGTTTCTTCTTGGCGGTTTTGCTTTTCTAAGTAGATCCGCCTATTGACTGAACCCCAAAGCCTTTCGTTAGCTCTGGAGATGGGTAGATCAAGGCAGTTTTAGAAGCAGATTTGTGTTTGCCAAATGTAGGCCGTACCCAAACTCGTCTATCTATAGCTAAAACAACCCATATTTTCAAAGATTGGGGGAAAATTGGGGGAAGGGCGTCACCAAAGGCTTGAACCCCTTGACTGGCAAGCATCTGTCGAGGACTGAAAATCCTCGTGTCGGCGGTTCAAGCCCGCCTCCTGGCATACCTTTTGGAAAATGAGACTGCAATAGCCGGTTGTTGCGGTCTCACTCACCCTTAGCCTTGCTACTCATCCAGCTACAGCAGTAGCCTATAGCTCTGCTAGGATTGCCCCCAACAAGAGAAGGGGACTGCTCCAAGGATTTAATTTCAGGTAACTGAGAAAGTATCTTACAGATACAGCAGGACGCCCTAGAGCGGTTTGCTCAAGCATTGCTGAAGTTTGCCGGCATGGTTATTGATGCTGTCTCTGGTTTCTGAGGGTTAACAATTCCCGGTGGGAGTCAAGATACTCCGTTTAGGAATCCTTTTAGGGCGAGCGAGTCGGTAAGCTATGGGCTGGCTTTTTTGCGAGGTAGGCTCGCTATGGGAGCAGCAGCACAGGGGTATCGAACGATTTTAGCGACTTATCTAAAACCGCAGCGGGGGCGGTTTTGGGGGTTGGCGATCGCCCTGCTGGGGGGGATTGGCTTGCAGCTGCTGAACCCTCAGATCTTGCGCTACTTCATCGATACTGCGATCGCGGGTGGGCAGCAGCGATCGCTAGTGTTGGCGGCGGGGGCGTTTATGGCGATCGCAATTTTGCAGCAGGGGCTAGCGATCGCCACTACCTACTTCAGCGAAACCATTGCCTGGCGGGCTACAAACACCCTGCGCCTTGATCTAGCTCGCCACGCCTTGGGCCTTGACCTGGCCTTTCACAAAGCCCACACCCCCGGCGAGCTGGTAGAGCGGGTCGATGGCGATGTGGATGCCCTATCGCGGTTTTTCTCGCAGTTTGTGTTGCAGGTGGTGGGCAACGGCCTGCTGGTGGTCGGTGTCTTACTCATGGTGTGGCGCGAAGACTGGCGTGCTGGGGTGAGCCTAAGCCTGTTTGCCCTGGTGGCCTTTGGCCTGCTGGGCAGCCTGCAAACCCTGGCCGTTGGCCCCTGGGGCACTTATCGCCAGATCAGCGCCGAATTTTACGGCTTTGTGGCCGAGCATCTCAGCGGCCTTGAGGATATTCGCGCCAACGGAGCCGTCGGCTACGTGATGGATCGGTTTTACAAAATTCTGCGGCGGTGGCTGGCGGCCTTTCACCAGGCTCGTTTCACCAGCACTCTGCTGTGGGGCAGCACGGTGGGGCTGTTTACGGTAGGGAATGCGATCGCCCTCGCCGTTGGTGCCTACCTCTGGAGCCAAGCCGCCATCACCATCGGCACCGTCTATCTGTTGTTCTACTACGCCACCCTGCTGCAAGACCCGATCGAGCGCATCCGCGAAGAGCTAGAACAGCTTCAGCAGGCTCAGGCCAGCATTCAGCGCATTCAGGATTTACTGGGGCACCAGACTCAATTGACCCCCGGTGGTCAAGGGGTTTTGCCCACGGGTGCGCTATCGGTGGGGTTTGAGGGGGTGGGGTTTGGGTATGGGGAGTGGGGAAGCGGGGGAGTGGATGAGTGGATGAGTGGATGGGAAAAGGGAGATAGATTGGAGGAAAAAAAGACAACAAGCAACGCAGAGAAATTAAAAGCAGAGGATCAAGCAAGCAGGGCCTCAAATGATCCCCCCACCCATCCACCCGCCTACCCATCCACCCATTCACCCACCCTCCAATCCCTCACCCTCCACCTCCCCGCTGGGCAAACCCTCGGTCTGCTGGGTCGAACGGGCAGCGGCAAGAGCACTCTGGCGCGGTTGCTGCTGCGGCTGTACGACATTCAGCAGGGGCAGATTTCTCTTGGAGGGGTGGATATTGCCCAGGTGCCGCTGCGGGAGTTGCCGCACCACGTGGGGTTTGTAACTCAGGATGTGCAGTTGTTTCAGACTTCGGTGCGCAATAATCTGACGTTTTTTAATGGGCACATTGGCGATCGCGCCATTCTGCAAACCCTGGATGAGCTGGGGCTAATGCCTTGGTTGAAGGCGCTGCCAGCAGGGCTGGATACGGAACTGGGGGCCGACAGCGGCGGGTTGTCGGCGGGGCAGGCGCAGCTGTTGGCTTTTGCACGGGTGTTTCTCAAAGATCCGGGGTTGGTGGTGCTAGATGAGGCGTCGTCGCGGCTCGACCCACTGACGGAGCAGCTGATTGAGCGGGCGGTGGATCGGCTGTTGGTGAACCGCACCGGGATCATCATTGCCCACCGGTTGAAGACCGTGGAGCGGGCTGACCAGATTTTGATTTTGGAGCAGGGGCAGGCGGTGGAGTACGGCGATCGCATCACCCTAGCCCAAGACCCTAACTCTCGTTTTGCGCAGTTGCTCAGGTTAGGAACTGTTGCTGGCTCGATATAGAAGGATAGAAGGGGGTGCCTCAGCCTGTCTACCGCATTCTGATGGTCAGCGAGGCTGGCTGAGTGGACCTGAGCGGCAAAAGCACTCTATCAGGCAAAGGTTGTTGACCGGTGACTGCAAATAAATGAGAATAGGTCTTATTTGTGGCGAAAGCCTGCCCCCCGCTCTTGCCTGAATCAGCTCATTCCTGTCTGCCTATGACCATCATCCTCTCAGAGCCGCCATCGCCAGTCGCTCAGCCCATCCCTGCCGTCGGTTCAGGCTCAAGATCGTTGGGCAGTTTTGAGCTGGTTATTAGCGCGCCGGGCAGCAAAAGTCAGGGCTGTAAGCGATCGCTCAATCTACGCCACGGCTTGAACCTACTCATCCGCGACTACTGTCTAGAGGATGTGTTGATTGAAGAAAACTCACCCGAGGCTTCAGGGCGAACCCTGGAATTTGGCTTCAATCTGTGCCTAGGCGACAACAGCGATCGCCACAGCAGCCTCTATGGCCCCAACAGCTTTCTGCAATATGAAGAAAATCGCACGGTCAGCGATACCCAGACGTGGCCGCTCAAGGGCAGAGTGCTAAAAATTGACCTGCATTTGAGAACCCGGCCAAATTCTCAAAGCTTTAGCCTTGATCAGCTAGACGTGATTCCATCTGAGGTGCAGGAGCTAATCGCCAGGCACAACGACCACTGGTATCAGCCGCTGGAGACGATCGCGCCTAGCATTCAACTGGTGCTTCAACAAATTCTCAACTGCCCTTATACCGGATCCATTCAGCAAGTTTATCTAGAGGGAAAAGCGCTGGAGCTGATTGCTCTGCAAACGGCTCAGTGGCTAGAGGCTTGCCCCTCAAGGCCGGCTCAGCGACTAAAGCCGTCAGATATTGACCGTATTCACCAAGCCAGAGATCTCGTTGCCCAACGCCTAGACGATCCCCTGTCACTGCTGGAACTCGCCCGGGCCGTAGGGTTAAACGACTGCACCCTAAAGCGCGGCTTTCGCCAAGTGCTAGGCACGACAGTATTTGGCTATCTGCGACAGCAGCGCTTGATTAGAGCACGGCAGCTGTTGCAAGACACTGAGATGAGCGTGGCAGAGGTCACCTATCAAGTGGGGTACAGCCATGCGGGGCACTTTGCCGCCGCCTTTAAGCGTGAGTTTGGGGTTAGCCCCAAAGCCTTCAAAAATTCCGTGCTGTGACTAAATTGTTCCGTTTTCAGGCAGACGCGATCGCACCTTTCGCCCTAAAGTTCTATACCTAGATGAGAATAGCTTTCATCTAATCTGTTGAATAGTTGAACGGTGGTGTGAAGGATATGGCTCAGCAGCGGATGGGATGGAGCGTGTGGGTTGGCGTGATGGGGGCGATCGCAGCCCTGGCTCAACCGCTGGCGGCCCAGGCAAGCGGTGGGAATGTGGGTGAGTGGGCAAGTGGGCGAGGAGGGGAGGTGGATGAGTGGATGGGTGGGCGGGTGGATGGGTTGGAACAACCCACGCTTCCATCTACCCCGCTACTTATCCACCCATCTACCCCCGACCCTGCCGCCACCGTAGACGAGGGAATGATTCAAATCGCCCAGGCCACGGTGCAAATTACGGGAGTGCGGGTAGAGTCTACCGAGGCCGGCTTGCAGGTGGTGCTAGAAACCGCGGCGGGTGAGCTGTCGGCACCAGCCACGCGATCGCTCGGTAACGCCCTGATTATCGATATCCCCAATGCGGTGCTGGCGTTGCCCGATGGGGGCGAGTTTCAGCAGGCTAGCTCAACGGCGGGCATTGCTTTTATCAGCGTCACGGGTCTGCCAGACAATCAGGTGCGAGTTTCCATTACTGGTAACGATGCCCCGCCCAGTGTAGAGGTTAGCCCGGCTGCCCAGAGCTTAACTCTGGCCGTAACTCCTGGGTTGGCAACCGAAGCCGAAGCGCCCGAGGAAGCCATTCAGCTTGTGGTCACTGCGACTCGAACCGAAGAAGAACTACAAAATGTTCCTCGCTCCGTCACGGTGATTACCCAGGAAGACATTGAGCAACAAACCCGGTTCAGCCAGGACATGGGGGATATTTTGTCTCAGCTTGTCCCTGGCTTTAGTGCCCCTACTAGCCGCACCAATACCTTTGGGCAAACCCTGCGGGGACGCGAAATTTCGGTGTTGATCGATGGCATTCCCCAAAACAGCAACCTGGGCTCTGTCCCCGCGGCGCTGACCACGATTGATCCGCGCTCAGTTGAACGGATTGAAGTGGTCCGTGGCCCCAATGCGATCTATGGCGGGCAGGCCACGGGCGGTTCAATCAACATCATCACGCGGCAACCGGATGCGAGTCCCGTGAGCCAAACGATCGACATCGGCGGCAGTGCTGCCTTCAACGAGGCCTTTCTGACTGGGGATGGCTTTGGCTATAACGCGCTTTACTCAGTATCAGCAGCGACGGAGACGGCCAGCATCTTGGGCAGTCTGTCTTACAGCTCGCGTGGGGTGTATTACGACGCGGAGGGCGATCGCATCCCCAGCGACCTAACCGACGCCGAGACAGACGAGGTGAACCTGTTAATTCAGCTGGGGGGAGAACTTAACCCAACGCAGCGGTTAAATTTCACCTTGAACCACTTCAGCCAAATTCAGAACGTCTCCTACATCAGTGACCCTGCGGTAGATAGTACTGAGGGAGTGCAGAAAGCCCGAGCCATTGAGCTACCGGCAGGCACTCAAATTATTGGCGCTCCCGACGAAGCCTCTCTAGAAACGACCAACCTTACCCTGCAATACTTCCACGATGACCTGCTTAACAGTGAAGTTTCGGGTCAGGTCTTTTTCCGCAACTATGAGTTTGTAGGCGGACTGCCCACCGATAACCGGGAGTTTTTTGGCATCATCTCTCAATCCCCTGGAAATACTCAGCAGTGGGGGGGCCGGCTTCAGGTCAATACGTCGTTTAATCCTGAAGACACCCTGAGCCTGCTCTGGGGAGTTGATTATGTGCGAGAAGACAGTTCTCAGCGATTTAACCTGTTTGACCCAGACGAGTTTGACGCCAGCGGCGGACTGGTTTTTCGCAAAATTGGTGAGGTTGATTTTGTCCCTCCCTATCGCTTGAACGACCTGGGCATTTTTGCTCAGCTGCAGTGGGATGTTGTCGATCGCCTTACCCTGAGCGGCGGGGCACGGTATGTCAACCTCAATATTGATACCGAAGACTACACCACCTATGACGGCAATAGCGTTGAAGGCGGCACGCTGACTGCGGACGATGTGGTCTTCAATCTGGGCTTAGCCTACGAAGTTGTGGATAGCTTGACGGCATTTGCCAGCTTTTCTCAAGGCTTTTCGTTACCGGATATTGGCCGAGTGCTGCGCTTTGCCCCGCCCGGCTTTGCTGTTGAATCTGACATTGATTTAACCCAACCCCAAAAAGTTGACAACTACGAAATCGGCCTGCGGGGTAATTGGAACACCGTGCAGGCGTCTGTAGCCGCGTTCTATAACTATTCCAGCCTGGGGACAAGATTTGCCGTATCGAATAGTGGTCCCCTGCAAACGGTGCGATCGCCCCAACGGGTCTATGGGATAGAAGGTTCCCTTGATTGGCAACCCAGCGATCGCTGGAGCCTGGGAGGAACCGCCGCCTGGCTAGAGGGTGCAGATGATGCTGACGAAGACGGGGATTTTACGGCGCTTGATAGTCTGATCATTCCGCCGTTTAAGCTCACCGCTTACGTAGAAAACGAAACCCTGCCGGGCTGGCGAAACCGGTTGCAGCTGCTGTTTTCTGGTGACCGCGATCGCGGCTTTAACGCCGGTGCCGATAGTGCTCCCATCAATAGCTACATCACCCTTGATCTCTTGAGTGGCGTCCGCCTTGGAAATGGCGAGCTAACACTGGGTATTCAAAATCTGCTGAATACTCAGTATTACCCAGTATATTCTCAGTACTTCGCCCCCTTCTTTGACAGCGACAATCGAGCGGGCCAGGGCCGAACAATGAGTCTCAGTTATCGAACAACGTTCTAGGGAGATAATAGGGCTAAGGGAGGGGTAAATTCTGGTGCATCTCATTTTGAAAGTTGACTCACCCTGCGGAAAATAAGCTACATCCTTCTCCCTTTTCCCAAAAGGGGAAAAGAATTCAAAGTCCCTCTCTCAATTTGGGAGAGGGATTTAGCGATTATCTTAATTGTCAACCACTTGTAGCTGGTGTGGCCGTCTGAGGGGGTTCTGTATCCTTCGGGTTTCGCCAAGATTGGCCTTGGGTGACCAGCGCATTGAG
>NZ_JAMPKY010000016.1 GCF_039962255.1 Leptolyngbya subtilissima AS-A7
AAGCAAGCAGTAGCAGCTAGCAGGGTAGGGATCATCAGCACGCCGAACCAGCCCACATACAGGCGGTTCTCGGTGCTGGTCACCCACTGGCAAAACTGCTCCCACAGGGAGGCGCTCTCGCGCCGCTGTAGAGTCGTGGTCATGATGTATTAGTCCAGGTAAATGTGCTAAGTATGTTGCTGAGTTGTCACTCTAGCTATCGTTACATTAGCACATATTCCTAAATAAAAGCGAGCAGAAAATAACCGATTACGTCCTTGGAGAGATAGGGAGTTGCAATCCAGTACGGTTGGTGGTGCAATAGAGTCTGCGTTGTCCTGCGCTTATCTGGGACAATTTTGGGGGCGTGGCGGAATGGTAGACGCTACGGACTTAGAAAACTGAGCCTTAGTGGAGAAATCTGCTAAGTGGAAGCTCTCAAACTCAGGGAAACCTAACTTTAGCTTTGGGTAAGGCCTACACCTTCTCTCGGTGCTAGACACGGCAATCCTGAGCCAAGCCGGCGAATCAACCCGCCGGAAGGTGCAGAGGCCCGACGGGAGCTACCCTAACGTTTAGTCGAGGGTAAAGGGAGGGTCCAATTCTTAAAACCTGGTTCGGGTTTGCCCAATCCAGGCAGCAGCGAAAGCTGCGGGAGAATGAAAATCCGTTGACCTTAAACGGTCGTGAGGGTTCGAGCCCCTCCGCCCCCATACCACTCCTAGTAATGAAGCAAGCTCTACCCAACGAGAGCCAATATGCTCGCTAGTTGGACCGTGATCCAGCGGGTCACAATGCTTGTAATATTTTTCTAAAGTTTCCCTGTAGAGTCCTTCTCCAATATCACCAAGCCGAGTAGCTATCCTAAGAAGTTATGGCGTTACTTGCCCGGCATAGGTTAAAGACTTCAAATTGTTTGCCAGCTCTCCGTTTAGAGGTCAACGGAATATGTTCTGGTTACAACTAGGCACAATAGCTGATTAGGCTGAAGACAGTATTGTGCTGTGCTACTTTACACAAATGATCTTTAGGTGTTGTTTAAGAGCCTTAGGCATCTTAAGTGCTGCACGAATGGCTATGTTCTCCTATAAAGAGCTAGCTGACGTAAAAGGCATAACACCGAGACATGCATCTACCATCGGGTTCATCGGGTCTGGAATTTATCGGATTTGGATTGTTTAAGCATTTAGTGAGTAGCTAGGCCTGCTAAGGCATAGGTTTAGCCAGCGTTTGACTATCAAGGTCTAGAGAGTCTAGCGATCGCTCTCTCTAGTAAGCGCTTTTGCTGTTCCACAAATAGCTGACTCAGGTCGCTTGCCAAATTACTTCCGGTAATCATGGGTCGAATCTACCAACCAGTGTCTCGGGAAGCCGTGTCTAGATATCCCTCAATGGAGTCAAACGAGTATGGGGCTCGACCTGGGTTATCGCTGGCTCAAGCACAGCAGGTTATCTACGATTTTTTGCTAGAAATCGTCAAAATTTGGCATCCTCAAGACGTTTTAGAGGAGTTTCGTCATCTTTTCGTCCATCACACCGATTCGGTTAGCTCTCAGACGCTGCCCGCGCTGCACGTCATTTTGTTTGCCAACAACGAATTAGAGTTTCGTAACACCATTAAGCGCTGTTGTTACATTCTCGTCAACAACTGGGAAGTTGCCCGTCAGTTTGACGCAATTCAGGATCTGGTTGACCTATTCTCTGATCCTCTAATCCAGCGTCGCACCCTATCGCCGACCCTTAAGCGACTGCGCCACTGGCTTCTTCGATTTCTTGAGAGCGAGGATTTTGAAGAACTTAGGCTGTTCGCGGCTCGCTACACTGAGGAGCGCACCTTAAACCGCCCCGATGATTGGACCGCTCGCTATACTCCGTACCTGCTGGTGCCCCAGTACGTCAACGAAAATAATCCTATCGAGCAGCGCCAGGCCGCTCGTGCCCTCTCTCGCCGACTGAAGGACAAATTTAAGTTTGACTTGGCTATGTATACGGCCCATAGCCAGTCGGGACAGAACCGCGATCGCCCCGTAGCCAACCCCACAGCGTTGGGAGATAGTGCTCTTCGCCTAGTCAAGGCAATTGTGGCTAGACGGGGCGAATTTAGCTACAAAAACTTAGCGCGCTTGTTTTTAGAACAGATTAAAGAGAGTAGCTACGGTGATTTTAAGAAAAGCCTGACTCGCTATTTGCTCTATACCGTCAGCGGCAACCCAATCTCTAAACAGATTCAGGAAAAGCTAGATGCACGGCTAGTCGACCTCTACACGGAGTCCGACTATGAGCCTTGGGATGCATCGCTGGTGTTGCGCACCAGCAATCGGATCGTTGACTACTTAATGACAGAGGATCAGGAACGGCCTTCGCCGTTGTTTTCGATGGTGTTATCCCAAGGCAACGCCCTCACCCTGGCAATTATTTTGCTGAAGCTAGTGCTGGTTTCGCGTCAGACGCTCCCCTATCTGGAGACAAGAATCGCTAGCCTAATTCGCTACTACGAGCAGTTCCCCCGTAGCGAATGTCAGTGGGTGATTAACTTTTTGGAGGTATTTCAAATTACGTTTGCCATCTATGGCGATAACACGGAGTACAACCTGGTGAAGGTGACCCAGCGTGACCAGAGGCCAGAAGCCCTATTTCTCGCCGAACGCCAGGGGCTAGACGCTTTCAGAATTTTTTCCCAAAAGCTGAACCAGGTGCGTCCCGATGTACTGACAAGTGCTGATCTGGTGGCGGGGAAAGAAGACCACTTCAGTGAAGAAGAGATAGATGAGCTAAACCTTGGCGAGCAGGCTTAGGCCCACAAGCTAGCGCTCCTGATTAGTTTGTTGATACCACAGGCTGAGTGCCGTCTGGTGCACCGTCTGCCAAGGAACGTTGTGATGGCGCGCCAAGGCAGCACAGTCTTCATACTCGGGATGGACATTGAGCACAGCCTGGGTGCGAGGGTGATAGGCCAGCTTCAGAGCCACTGGGCCGTAGGGAGTCTCAAGAGTCTCTGTATGGCGAGGCAACACCCACCGCTGCTGAGTTTGGCGGCGAATGCCCAGGGTAGAGGTTTCGGCAAACAAAATGTCTGTGCAGTGGGGTTCGTCTTCGGGGCGGCAGAGCACTGTAATAAGTAGCCCAGGCCGAGATTTTTTCATCGCTACAGGCTGGGTGAACAGATCCAGGGCACCAGCGGTTAGGAGGCGATCGTAGAGGTAGCCTACGGCTTGGGGCACCAAATCGTCGACCTGTGTTTCAAGCAAGGTAATGGTGTCGGAATCATAGGGAACTCCGGCTGGTGCTGACTGTACTACCGCAGCTACTGGAGTAGCTGGGGAGGCCGCTTCTCCAATCCACAGACGCAGCACATTGGCAACGGGCAGCTCTTTTCCTCCGGCTCCCAGCCCAGTACAGCGTAGGGTCATAGCAGGAGGGTCGCCGAAGGATTCAGCGAGGGCAGTGACGATTGCCGCTCCGGTCGGGGTTACCAGTTCCCCATCGAGGCCGTTACTGTAAATCGGCACCTGGCGCTGTTCCAGCAGCTTGAGGACGGCAGGGGCAGGGACGGGCAGCCAGCCGTGGGCGGCTCGCACCCGCCCCCGCCCGGTGGGCAGAGGTGAACAGAACAGCTGCTCGATGCCCAAGTAGTCGAGTCCTAGGCAGGTGCCGACGATATCCACAATGGCATCGGTCGCGCCGACTTCATGAAAATGCACCTGGTCTAAGGCAATGCCGTGGACGACTGCCTCGGCCTCGGCCAGGCAACGAAACACGGCTAGACTCCAGCGCTGAGCGCGATCGGGCAGGGGGGCCTGGGTAATTAGGTGCTCGATCGCAGGCAAATTGCGGGTGGTAGTTAAGGGCACGATCGCCGCTCCAGAACCCTGGTCGTGCTCGGCAGCCCCCGCGTTATGGGAATGGTCTCCATGGCGGTGCTCCCCTGGAGGCGAGGTCAGCGCGACCTTGGCGTGGAGCGCGCGTAACCCCTGACGATGGGTCGGCGTTACAGTGAGGGTAAATTCATGGCTCAGCCCCAAGGTAGCCAGTTGAGTGTGCAAGTACGATAGCGGCACGCCGGCATCTATTAAGGCGGCCAGGCACATATCGCCAGCAATGCCCGAGGGGCAATCGAGGTAAGCTAGGGTTTTCAACAGAGCAACCGCAGCGGGGACAGGGGCAATGGCAACAACCTATAAACTACATCCTGACAACCCGCAGAGCCGCAAAGTAGAGGCCGTTGTTTCGGCGCTGCGGCAGGGGGCGGTAGCCCTTTACCCCACCGATACAGTCTACGCCATTGGCTGTGACCTCAACCATCGCGGGGCGGTGCAGCGAGTGCGCCAGATCAAGCAGTTGGCCAACGACAAACCCCTCACCTTCCTCTGCGCCTCGCTGTCTAACATTGCCGATTATGCGATCGTCAGTGATGGTGCCTACCGCTTGATTAAGCGACTGATTCCGGGGCCGTTTACGTTTTTGCTGCCCGCCACACGGGAGGTGCCCCGCCTAGTAATGAATCCCAAGCGGCGCACTACGGGCATTCGGGTACCCGACCATGCCATTTGCCTGGCTCTGGTCGAAACGCTGCAAAATCCTATTATTTCGACTTCAGCCCTGACACTGCTGCCGGAGACGACCAAAGGACGTCCCCTGGACAAAATGACGATGTTCGATACGCTCGAAAAATTGGTGGATATCGTGATCGACGACGATCGCCCCCTGGCCTACGAAGTCTCGACCATTCTAGATATGGAGGGGGAGAATCCCCTGATGATTCGCAAGGGCCTGGGGTGGGAAACCGCTTTAGACTGGGGTGCTCAGCCTGTATAACTGCCGCTGGCTAAGCCACTGCCAATGGGGGCAACTGGGCAACTGGCACCTCGATCAGTCAATCTTAGGCGGCCCGAGGCGATCGCGATCGCCTGCGTTAATCAAGCCCGCGCTCGACGCCTTGAATGGCTGTAGAAGAGGCTGAAACCTCTACAAAACAGAGCTTTTCAGGTTCGGCAATTTAAAGCAGGCAGAGAATTTTCTAAGGCTCATCAGATTGGCGAACCGGCGGCGAATGGTCTGCGGCGAGGGCGGGCAGCTTTCGGTGCTGGCACATGCTTTGGGAAATCTCCGCGGCTGAAGCGGGAGTACATAGCAACCGGCCCGGAATTCACCAATTTACTGAGTGTCCCGGCTGGCCCTTCCCGATTTCAGTGTCGTTGTTAGGATTGGGTAACTATGAAGACCGCATCTACCTGCTTAGCCATGCCCCCACTGTCCCCTGGGACTACACCACAGCCTCCAGAACCATTGCCCCAGCCCGACGCTAACGGCACAGCCCCCATTGCCACCTTGGTAGAAGAGTTGTTTATGGCTCACCTCCAGCGTCGGCTGGGGGGTATAGACGGGGTAATGCAGCGGCTCACGGCAGAAATTGAGCGCATCTGCGCCATGAGCGATCGCATCCAAGCATCGGGGGATGTCAGCCATTGGCAGACGGCCCTAGTGCGCCACCGGGTGAGCAAATGCCTGGCCTATTACGACATGGGCTCTAACCGAGGTCGGGTAGAACTGCACAGCAGCCTCAGCGCCATTGTCTACCGCCATGTGGCTCCCCACGGTAGCCATCTAGGGTTCAAGGGTCGCTATGCCCTGCTCGAAGATTTCATGCAGATTTTCTACATAGAAGTGCTCAACGCCTTTCGGCGCGAGCATGAGCTACCGGCTACCTATACCCCCCGCACCCGGCTGGAGTTGGCGGAGTATATGGCCTTTAGCGAGCAGTATGCCAAACGGCGCATCAATCTGCGGGGGGGCAGCCAGCAGCTAATTGTGCTGCGCGCCCAGGCCTTTAGCCGTCGCCAGCCCGCCGAGACCTCGGTAGATATGGCTCTAGTCAGCGAGGGGGCCAAGACTGAGGCCGCCGAAAGCCATGCCCGCAGTTCGGTGGTGCAGCAGGTGCGCGAAAAAATGATGGCTGAGGTCAATGACCCTGGCGATGGAGTGATGCGCGATCGCGTCATCAATGCCCTGATGCAATACCTCAAAGACCAAAACCAGACTGACTGCGTCGACTACCTGGTGCTCAAGCTAAAGGACTGCTCCGCCGCAGAAATCGACGACATCTTAGGTCTCTCGGCCCGGGAGCGTGACTATCTCCAGCAGCGCTTCAAATACCACGTCGAAAAATTTTCTCAGCAGCACGAGTGGCAGCTGGTGCACCAATGGCTCGGAGCCAACCTAGAGGCGCGGTTAGGGATGACGCCGACGGAGTGGGGCGAATTCTTGACTACCTTGCCCTCCGACTACCGCCGGTTTCTCGACCTCAAACAGCAGCAGATCGGCAACGCCGCCCTAACCGATGAGACGATCGCCCACACCCTGGGCTGGACGCCCAAAAAAGTGCAGCGCAACTGGACCAAAGTACTCAAGCTGGCCTGGACCTTTCGCAACCAGGTGCGAGGGGCGGAGGCGGGCTAACCGGCGATCGCCTCTTCCCCGGTGCCTGGCGGCTCAAATTTGTAGCCCACGCCCCGCACCGTTTGAATTAGGGCCGGTTGGGTCGTGTCTTTCTCAATTTTCTTGCGAATCTGACCAACATGCACATCTACCACGCGCTGATCGCCGACGTAGTCGTAGTCCCAAACCTTTTGAATCAGCTCTGCCCGCCGCCACACGCGTCCGGGATGACTGGCCAAAAAGTGAAGCAGATCAAACTCCAGCGCCGTCAGAGGTACCATTTCGTCGTTGAGCATCACCTCTCGCCGCACGGGGTCAATGGCCAAACTGTTGAAGGTTAGACACTGCTGTTCTGCCGCCGTGACCGGGCGCTGGCGCTTGAGAATAGCGCCTACCCGCACCTCTAGCTCACCCAGGCTAAAAGGCTTGGTGAGATAGTCGTCGGCCCCTTCGTTAAATCCTCGAATTTTATCCGACTCGTCGGTACGGCTCGTGAGCATGAGCACAAACACTCCAGTCCGCGACTGCATCTCTTTACACAGGTCGTAGCCGTTGGTGTCGGGCAGGTTGAGGTCGAGAATGACTAGGTCAGGGGTGAACTGCTCAAACACCGCCAGAGCCTTCTTACCATCCTCTGCCGACTCCATTTCATAGTTCTGCTTAGCCAGGAACCGATGAATTAGGTTGCGAATTGCGGGGTCGTCATCGACAACAAGGATCTTGGCTTCCGCCATAGTCGTACCTTTATGTAAAGTTGGCTAATCAGGATGATGGTCAGGAACCCTCGAAGGGCAAGTTCACCAGCCGTGGTGCCCAATGCCCTTCTAGTGCTTTTCAAGCCTGTTGTGCGACATCAGTAATAAACTCACAAATAATTTCCTAGCTTACTCGAGAACTTTATGAAGTTACCACCCCAGCAGCCCGCCGCCACAGTTTGGGCCCCTGGGCATCAGTGAAATCACGGCTATCGACGAGGCGATCGCACCTTACCGCCCATCAGCCCCAGCAGCGGGCCTAAAATTAGCCCAAACACAAACCCTCCTGAGTGCGCCCAGTAGGCTACTCCGCCACCCGAACCCGCTTCGCTGCCAAGGCTAGCGATGCTAAACAGCGCCTGCTGCACAAACCAGAATCCCAAGAAAAAAACCGCCGGAATCCGAACGGTGGTGAAAATGATAATCAGCGGAATTAAGGTGACGATCCGGGCCCGGGGAAACCGCAGAATATAGGCCCCCATCACCCCGGCGATCGCCCCGCTAGCCCCAATAGTTGGCAACGCCGAGGACGGATCAAAAATCCATTGGGTCAGCCCCGCTAAAGCTCCACAACCCAGATAAAAGATCAAGAACTTGATGTGTCCCAGCCGGTCTTCAATATTGTTGCCAAACACCCAGAGATAGAGCAGGTTGCCCCCAATGTGAAAAAAGCCGCCGTGGAGGAACTGAGAGGAGAGTAGGGTAATCCACTCGTAGATCGGTGCCTGGAGCGCCCCCTGAAAACTCCCGGTCAGCTGGGCCGGCACCAGTGCCCAGGCGTCAAAGAAGCCGTCAATACCCTCTTGCGACAGACTGAGCTGAAACACAAATACGGCAATATTAATCCCGATCAATCCGTAGGTAACTACAGGGGTAATGGTGGTGGGGTTGTCATCATGAAGAGGAACCACGGCTGTACCTAAAACGTGACTTCATTCTAAAGACGCCCAGACAGTAAACGCCTAAACCGTTGGCAGAATTTCGAGGCGACCTGCACCGCCATTCAAGCGGGCCATCGCTCCGACTGGCAGAGCGGCATTATCGCCGTCGTGGCCAAAGGGTAAATTGGCCACCACTGGAATATTCAAATCGCCGAGGCGATCGCGCAGCACTTCGGCTACCGCAAAACTGGGCACGCCGTCGGGCGGCTCGCAACGGCTAAACCGCCCCAGAGCAATGCCTTTAACCTGAGAAAACTTGCCTGCTAGGCGCCAGTGGGTCAGCATGCGATCGATGCGGTAGGGGGCCTCGGTGACATCCTCAAAAGCCAAAATTGCGCCAGTGAGATCGGGCTCGTGGGCCGTGCCCAGCAGGTGGGTCGCCACCGTCAGATTAGCGGGCCACAGCCGGCCCTCCGCCATGCCCTGGCTCCAGCCTTCGCCATGCAGCGCGGGCAACCCGTGGCCCATCACCAAATTTTTAAGCCGCTGCTGCGACCACTCGGGCTCCGTCGCCAGGGTGGTCAGCAGCGGCCCGTGCACGCCAACTATCCCCTGCTTGCTCAAGCTCCACAGCAGGCTGGTGATGTCAGAAAAACCAATCAACCACTTGGGCGACATCGCTGGCCATTGCCAACCTTCCAACAGCCGAGTGCCCCCATAGCCCCCCCGAGCGCAGAGAATGCCTTTATAGGTAGGGTCTGCTAAGGCATTGCCCAGCTGGTGGCGACGGTTGTCATCTGACCCAGCTAGGTAACCCCACTGCTCCCTGGTGCCAGGGCTGATATCTACCCCAAATCCCCAGCTGCGCCAAACCTCTATGCCCTGGTTGAAGCTCTCTAACTCTCGTAGGGCACCGCTGGGGGCAATTACTCGCAGGCGATCGCCCGGCTTGAGCGGCGGCGGATAGCGCCATACCCTCGCCCCATCGGCAGCAATATCGTGACTCACCCCATGACTCCGTAGCTAACTCGCTATAATGCTTAACAAAGCGTTACAAAAGAGATCAATGCCTAACACCCCCAACCCATCTGAAACCCGCGAGTGGGGTTTCACCCGCGCCGCCGAAAGCCTCAACGGACGGATGGCCATGCTGGGCTTTGCCTTTGCTGTTGCGATCGAGGCCCTAAGCGGTCAGGGTGTGCTGCACTTTTTAAATCTAGTCTAGGCGCCCCGCAGGGAGAGACAAAGATAGGGACAGAAGCACTTCAGAAACGTCCTTATTGCCCTCTCCCGTCATTTACCTCACCGCTGCCCCAGACAACTCTCTTCCACCCCAAATCTACTCAAGGACACTGGCCAGCAGCGCTTTCTGAGCGTGCATCCGGTTCTCGGCCTGATCCCAAACCCGAGAGGCAGCGCCTTCCATCACCTCGTGGGTAATCTCTTCTCCCCGGTGGGCCGGCAGACAGTGCAACACGATCGCCTCTGGGCTAGCTTTTTCTAGCAGGGCATCGTTGACTTGGTAGGGCTGAAACACTGGTAAGCGCTGGCCCGCCTCAGATTCTTGGCCCATGCTGGCCCAGACATCGGTATAGAGCACCTGAGCATCTTTGACGGCGGCCTCAGGATCGGTGGTGATCAGCACGTAGCCATTGCCCTGCATCAGTTGGTTGGCCTGCTTCACAATTGCTGGGTCTGGCGCATAGCCCTCCGGCCCGGCGATATGCACGTTCATCCCCGCCATGGCACAGCCCAGCAGGAGAGAATGGGCGACGTTGTTGCCGTCACCTAGGTAGGTCAGGGTCAATCCCTGTAGGGCACCAAACTCTTCTTGAATAGTCAGCAGGTCGGCCAAGATCTGGCAGGGGTGCTCCAGATCGGTCAGGGCGTTGATCACGGGAATTGAGGCGTAATCGGCAAATTCTTGAATCTCGGCCTGGTCAAAGGTGCGAATGGCTACCACATCTAAGTAGCGATCGAGCACTCGGGCAGTATCACTGGTAGGCTCACCCCGGCTCACCTGGGTCACCCCAGAATGGAGATCGAGCACCTGTCCACCTAGCTGATACATGGCCACCGAAAAGCTGACGCGAGTGCGAGTCGACGCCTTGCGAAACAGGAGACCCAGCACCTTTTGAGGAAATTGAGGATGGTGTTTACCAGCCTTCAACTCAGCAGCAAAGGTCAAAAGCTCTAGCAGCTCATCAACACTCAGATCGCTCAGGCTTAGCAGGTCGCGCCCGCTCAGGGGTGGTGTGGACATGGGCAAGCATTCGTAAAAATAAGACACTAGCAGATTATGGGGAAGCCTCTCTCCGGTCTGTATCGACAGGGGCAAAAGATTGTCATCGGGGGCCTGCTGGGGTCGTTAAGGCGATCTCAGTACAGATGTGCCGCCCCCTCAAGTCTGCACTATGATTGGGGCATCGCATTTGCCGTGGTAGTTTCGCCCTTTAGCCGGAGTGTTCTAGGGACGATCTATCGCCTTTCATTTGCCACCTTGTTACCCCTGCACATTTATGATTAGCGCGGTTATTCCTCCTCAACCACAGGTGTTGCCCCAGGGGCCTCTGCTGCAGCCGCCCTCAGTGAAAGAACGGGCAGCGGCAGGATACTTTCGCGACATTGCCCTGTGGCTCAATCAACCCCTAACTCCTCACGGTATTTTTGTGCAGGTGCAAGCCGATCGCCCCGGCTGCCTACAGCTAGTGGTGGAATTTCGGCAGCCACCGGTTAAAGACCGGCTGCTGCGGTTTCTGTGTCACCGCGTGTGGCTGCTCAATTCAGAGCTAATCGAAGGGATTTGGGTGATTGCTCGCCCCTTAGGGCACCGCCGAGTGCTTTGGCAGCAGCGCGTCAAGATTGTCACCCCGGCCCTAAAGCGCCGCCAGAGCGAACTCAAGGCCCAGGCCCAGCGCCAGGCCGCATTGGCCATGCCACCCAAAATTCGGCCGCCGCGCCCAAGCCCGACTAAAACGCTGTCGCGGCAGCGTCTACAAACCCTACGTGCTTTTGTGTTGTCGGGGTCGGCGGTAGCAGCCTTCGTCATGGGCTGTCTGTTCGAAGTGATCGTCTCTGCGCCGTCGCCGTCACTACCTCAGTTTTCAGCCCAGACCGAGGTGCTGCCTGAGACGGAGTTAGATCAAGGTGCTCCAGTAGCCCCCACAGCCCTCAGGGATTCTGGCGAAGGCAGGCCTGTCTCTGCCCCCGCCAGAAATGCAGCCGGTGGCAATGGCAACCGCTCTACGGTGGTCGATACGGCCCTTGAGCCCGTGGGCGTAATCACCCATCAAGCTGTCACACCTGCTCCTGCCGATGACGTCACCCTGTTGTTTGGAGGCGACATTTCTTTGGAGGACATTGCTCCAGAAAGCCTTACGGCTCCTGGAGGATTCTTTGCTGACGTTGTCGAATATGGCCAAGCTGATTTGGCCCTGGTGAATTTGGCCACCCCTCTAGCGACGGCGGCCACCAACCTTCAGGAGGGGCTGCGGCAGCAGACCCGTACCGATGCCGTCGATTTGCTAGTGAATAGCGGCGTAGACGTTGTCAACCTCACCCACAGCAGCCTAATGGACTACGGGGCTGAGGGCCTTGACGAAACCCTCACCACTCTAGACAGCAAAGGGCTTTACCGCATTGGTGCCGGGCGCAACGCCCTCGAAGCCCGCCGCCCGGAGGTGCTCGATGTCAAGGGTAAGCGCATCGCCTATCTGAGCTATGCCATGGGGGGGAACAACGCAGCCCACGATACCGATGTGCTCAAAGAGCGCGCCGGGGCCAGCGACAAAGCGATCGCCAAGGAAGTGGAGACCTTTAAGACTGCCACAGCCTTTAAAGACAGGGCTGGGTTTAACGCGCAAAACATGCCCGAAATAGTTGCCGACATTCAAGCCCTGCGCGACGAGGTGGATTGGATTGTCGTGAACTTTCGCTGGGTTGACCACCTGGGCGAACAACCCAATTTCATGCAGACCAACCTGGCCCGCCTGGCAATTGATCAGGGTGCCGACGTGGTAGTGGGCTACCATCCCACCGTGATTCAGGGGGGTGAGATCTATAAGGGACGGCCCATTGCCTACTCCCTGGGCGACTTCGTATTTCGTCCTGACGAGCCCCTCGAGAACCAGGATTCAGCGGTGCTCAAAGTCGGGCTCAAAGACGATCAGATGCGGGTTGAGTTGGTGCCGGTGCGAGTACAAGACTCTCATCCCAAAACCCTCAGCGGCAAAGACAGTCAGCAGGTGCTCCAGCGCATCGAACAGGCATCATCGCAGTTTGACAAACCGCTCAAGTCACCCGTTGTGCTTGACCTTAAAACCCAGGAAGCACCGCCAGAAGCCGTCAGCGACCCCAGCAGCCCCTTTGTGTCACCCGATGCGGAGGACGTTCTGCCGGTGGAGCTGGAGGCCGAACCGGCGCCGGAGCCCAAAGACCAACTGGAGGACGAGACTGAGTTCAGGGACATCCTGCAAGATTCGGCTGATCCTGCCGAGGACTCGGATACCCCTGAGGCTCTTGAGGACAGCAGTGAGCCTACCAACGTAGAGCAGCCTGCACCGGCTCTAGAGATAGCACCAGAAACAGATCAATCCTCTCCTGCTGTGCCAGAATCCCTGGAGATGGAGGTTGAGTTTGAGGGCGACCTGGAAGAGTGGGGACCTAAGGTTTCACCAGAGCAGCAGGAGTTTAAGCCTGTGCCGCCCGAACGCAGCGGCGGCACTTCGCAAAGCGCTCGGGAGCCCGTTCAGAACGAGTCGCCTTCTGAGAGCCACCCCAGTGAGGTTCCAGTACCGTTGCCTCCCCCCATCCGGGTGAAGGTTGAGCCCGTTGCGACAGCACCGTTGGTTGCGCCCCAGCCCACCGTTCTGACGGATGATGCTGAGGTCGACGCCTGGTCCGATACCATACCCGAGACCCCAATTCCTACCGCAGGTGAATAACGCACCGCTGGCGACTTTATAGCTCTAGTAAAAAGCCCATAAACAGCTGTGGCCAAAGCGCTGGATGACAGAGAGCTGTGGTAACGTCTAGGCATTGTGCCCCTGAGGTGCCCTGTGTTTGCCGTTGCCTTAAAAGCAGATCCCCACTCCACCTATGTGCTGTCAGATACTGACACCGACACCCGGTTAGAACTGGTGCCCGATCGTGGCGGCATTGCCACCCGCTGGCAGGTAGAGGGGCAGGATATTTTTTATTTTGATGGCAATCGCTTCGCCAATCCTGAGCTATCGGTGCGGGGCGGTATTCCCATCCTGTTTCCCATCTGCGGCAATCTGCCCGACAACCAGTACGAGCTAGATGGTCAGACCTACAGCCTGAAGCAGCACGGCTTTGCCCGCGACTTGCCTTGGCAGATGACTCAGCAGGATGTGACTGAGTCGGCCAGCCTCACTCTAGAACTCGCCAGTAGCGAGGCCACCCTAGCGCAATATCCCTTTGCGTTCAAATTGGCCTTCACCTTTAAGCTGCGGGGTCACAGTCTAGAGTTGCAGCAGCAGTTCACCAACCTCTCGGCTCGGCCCATGCCTTTTTCTACCGGGCTGCACCCTTATTTTTTGGTAGAAGATAAATCCCAACTAGAGTTTGAAATTCCTTCAACAGAATTCCGCAACCACTCGACAGGCGGGGTTGAAACCTTTGGGGGCAGCTTTGACTTTGGCCAAGACGAAATTGACCTGGCTTTTCAGAACCTGACAGCTTCAGCCGCTACGGTCACTGACCACCACCTCAAGCGACGGCTCACCCTCTCCTGGAGTGGCGACTACACCAAGCTAGTGTTTTGGACAGTGAAAGGCAAAGACTACTACTGCCTGGAGCCCTGGACGGCCCCTCGAAATTCTCTCAACACGGGAGAAAACCTGTTGATCATAGAACCAGAACAGACTATAGAAACCAACGTGCGCATGGCGATCGCGTTTCTGTAGCTGGCTGAATCGCTAGCTTGCAGGCTGACAGGGTTGTCTACTTAATCTTAGGCTTCATACCTAAGCTTCCCTCGGCTCCAGCGATAGTGACAGGCAGAAATGCTATAAAATAGGCGATCCCCGCCACGGGCAGGAGGCAACAAGATCCGCTAAAATGTGCTTCTGCCTGGGGGTAACTACCCACCGGGAGAATTTTCCTGCATAGGCTGGCTCTATGACCCAACTCAATAACGGCATTACGCTATTTTTTAGCTTGCTGGTCGAGGCCATGCCCTTTCTATTGCTAGGGGTGATGTTTTCCAGCGTGCTGCTGCTGTTTGTCGATGAGCAAAAGCTGCTGGCGGTTATTCCTAAAAACGTGGTGCTAGCGGCGCTGGCAGGTAGCTTAATTGGCTTTCTGTTTCCGGTGTGTGAGTGCGGCAACATTCCTGTGGCTCGACGGCTGTTGACCAAGGGCGCGCCGACGGCGGTGGCGATTGGGTTTTTGCTAGCGGCCCCCACGGTGAACCCGGTGGTGTTCTGGGCCACTTGGATTGCCTTTCGCGACCAGCCCGAAATTGTATTTTTGCGAGTGGGCTTTACTCTGATTGTGGCGGTGACCATCGCCTTAATCTTTAGCGCCCAAGCCGATGTGCGGCCCTTTTTGCAGGACAGCCTCACCCGCATGATGGGGGAGCCTGAGCCTGCCACACCAGTCCCAGCGGAGGCGGAGGTTTCACCGCTGCTAAGGTCTGGCACCTTTTTAATGCAGTCACCAGGGCAGGTGCTACAGCTCGACGCTCCACCCGCCCAGGTGCTAGCTCAGGTAGCCGTTGCCGCGCCGCCCATGGTCACTCGACTGCGGATGATGGTTGACAACATGGTGCTAGAGCTGCGGGAGTTGGGAGCGGTGCTGGTGATCGGCAGTGCGATCGCCGCTTTTGTCCAAGTCGCCGTTCCCCGCGAGGTCATTTTAGGTTTGGGCCAGGGTCCCGTGACCTCGATTGTGGCGATGATGGCCCTGGCCTGGGTAGTGTCAATCTGCTCGACGGTCGATTCATTCTTTGCCCTGTCGTTTGCCTCCACCTTTACCAGCGGTTCCCTGCTGGCATTTTTGGTGTTTGGCCCCATGATCGACCTCAAAAACATCAGTCTGCTGCTGACGGTGTTTAAGGGGCGGGCCATTCTCTATCTGTTTGTGCTGGCAGCTCAGCTGGTATTCCTGCTGGCTCTGGTGATGAATCTCTACACCAGTTAAGGACGCCCCAAGCTGCTGGCTGGGTACAGCTAAGGATCAAGGTGTAACGAGTGAACCGTTTTTTTACGTTGCGAATGCCTATTTTCTTCTGGCAATTATGACCTCAACGCCTAGTTCTAATGGTTTGCGCACCTCTAGACGGCGATCGCTGCCCTGGCAGGCTCTGGTAGATGCCGCCATGCTGCTGCTGTGGGGGCTAATGCTGCTGCGCTTTACGGTGACAGGTAAACTCTACCTTCTGCTGCACCCCGACTACATGTGGCTGGCTCACCTGGCCATGGTGCTGCTGTTGGCCATGGGAGTGAGCCGTCTAGTACAGGTGGGGCTTAGCTACCGCCAGGGAACCGGGCAAACCATTCGCAGTCAAGAACATACGGCTCTGCTGCCGCGACAGTTTAGCGTGGCTCTGCTGATTGCCATCGCCGTGTTTGGGTTGGTTTACACGCCACGCCCCTTTGCCAGTGAGACCGCCTTTCAGCGAGGTATTACCGATGTGCTGGGGCAAACGCGATCGCGGCCCCAGCGGTTTTCCCTCGGCGGCGAGTCTGAGGAGCGCACCATTGTCGACTGGGTGCGTACCCTCAACGTCTACCCCGAGCCCGACGCCTACGCGGGCCAGACCGCCCAGGTAAGCGGGTTTGTCACCCATATTCCCGGCTGGCCCGACGAGTTTGTGATGATTTCGCGGTTTGTGCTCACCTGCTGCGCCGCCGATGCATACCCCGTCGGCCTGCCGGTAGAGCTGCCCGCTGGCACCGCCCGGCCCGCCCCCGACACCTGGCTTGAGGTCAAGGGCAAGATGCAAACCAGCACCCTCGACGGCAAACGCCAGCTTGCCATTGGCGACCCGACCCTGACCGAAATCCCTGAACCCCGCACCCCCTACGAATATTAGCCATGGCCCGTCGCCGCTCTCGCCGCTCTCGCTCCCAACCCCTCGATCGCCTGGCAACGATGATCATTGCCGGTCTCTCGCTGGCCCTGGGGCTGCTGATACTCTCGGGCGACCACGCCACGGCGCGGGTGCGCGACTTCACCTGGCAAGACCGCCAGGTGGGGGCCGAAGACCAGGCCTTTTTGCTCACCTTTAGCCGCCCCATGGATGTGGCTAGCGTGGAACAAAACCTCACTTTAGACCCGCCCCTGCCGGGCAAGGTGAGCTGGGCAGGACGGCGCATGGCCTACACTCTGACTGAACCACTACCCTATGGGGAGACGTTCAGCGTGAGGTTGAAGGGCGCGCGCGATCGCTACGCCGCAGCCACCGATGGCTCTAGCCGATTTGAGCCCTTTCAGAGCCAGTTTGAAACTCGCCCCCGCGCCTTTTTATACATTGGGGCCGAGGGTGACGAAGCCAATCGCCTAGTGCTGGCCGACTTAAGCCGCCAGGAGCGCACTATTCTAACCCCAAAAAACCTGTCGGTGATGACCTTTAAGCCCTACCCACTGGGCGACAAGGTGCTCTTTTCGGCCAGCGACACTAGCCAGGCCGGTAGCCTGCTCAACCAGCAAATTTACACCGTCACCACGGGCCTCACGCCCCGCCCGCCTATCGACTTTGCCGCCCAGCGCCCGCCCCTATGGCAGCAGCTCTGGCCCCAGAAGAAAGTCGTTCCATCGGGGGAAACCGCCCTGGTGCTCGACAACAGCGCCTACCAAAACCTCAAGTTTGACCTCTCCGCCGACGGGCAAACCATTGTGGTGCAGCGGGTCAACCAGCAAAACCCCGCCGACTTTGGTCCCTGGGTAGTGCGTCAGGGGTCAGATCCTCAGCCGATCGAAACCGAACCCGGCGGCGATTTCTTAATTGCCCCCGACAGCCAGTCGCTGCTGCTGCTCCAGGGCCAGGGCACCGCCATTATCGATCTGGGCTCAGAAAAAGGTTCAGAGAAAGCTCGCGGCCCCAGTCAGCCTCTCGACTTTTTGCCCAACTACGGGCGAGTGCTCGATCTGGCCGCCGATGGTTCGGCTGCCGCCATGGTCAATTTCAACCAAGATGACCCCAAGAAGCGTTTTACTGAATCGCTGTTTTTAGTTACCAATCAGGGCCTAGAAGAAGAACTATTGCAGGTGAGTGGGGCCATTCTCGATGCCCAATTCGACCCCACCCGCCAGGTTCTCTACGTGCTGGCCAGTGAGCTGGTCCAGGCTCCACCGGATCCTGATACTTTGCAGTCGGAAGACGCCTACGCTGAGCAACCACTGTTGCTGGCCATTACCTTGTCCAACGGCAAGGCCAACCCGCTGCTGCGCCTGCCTCAGCAGCAGCGCATTCACATGAGCGTGGCCCCCGACGGGCGATCGCTCCTGATTGACCTAGATGGTCAAACCACCCCCGAGGGCGAAACCGGTGCGCCTATCATCTGGAACTTACCTCTGGTTCACCCAGCGGTCTCCCTCGACGCCGCTGAATCTGCAGAAGGTGCCAACACTACGCCAAGTGCAGATGAAGCCGAGGCCAGCGATGCTTCTGGCATGCCTACAGTCACCGATCCAGAGGAGTTTCCCTTTAGCGGCCTCCAGGCCACCTGGTTGCCTTAGAAAGCGGTTATCTGGATGCCCCTGGCTCCTGGCTGACAATCCCTGACCACTGCACCTGCTTTTCTCCCGTGCGGCGGTAAGAGAAAAAGCGGTCTGCTTCTTGAAAGGTGCAATAAGGTGCGATCGCCACCTGCTCCTGACTCAGCCCCAGCTGCTCGAGCTGCCATCGATTCGCCAGCCGCACGTCTAGCCGTACCTTGCCGGGGGCGTCATCCTCAAGCACAGGAGCATTTTCGCGCCGTTGCAGGTCTGCCACCACCGCTTCGTCGTTATCACTGGGCTGAGACATAATCGTGCGCCCCACCGCTGCGGCCACATCCACAGAAACCTGGTAGACATCCCCCGCGATCGCCGGGCCAATCGCCACCACCAAATCTTCCAACCGGCTGCCCTGGGCCTGCAGCTTGCCCACCGCCACCGGCACGATCGCCTGGGCCGTGCCCCGCCAGCCCGCGTGGATAGCCGAGACCTGGCCGGTAGCGCGATCGCCGATTAGCACCGGGCTACAGTCTGCCGAGCAGACCCAGAGGGATTGAAGCGGGCGATCGCTCAACAGACCGTCGGCCTCAGCCTTCTCCTCTGAATCGGGAACTGGCAGATCAGCAGAGGTTAGCACCCGGTTGCCATGAACCTGCTTCACTCGCTGCACCGTCGCCGTTGCGTCGAGGGCCGCTGTCAGAGTCTCTGGAGTTTGGGGCCAAAACTGTCGGGTAAAAAAGCCGTGGGGCCAAGGTTGAAGTAGATCACAGGTGAGAAACGCCTGCCCTTGCCAAGTCTGCCAATGCCAATTTGCCATGTCGCCCCCCGCGGCGGTTGTATGCCTGTACGCTGCCATAGCGCTCCCAACTCTATCCGGCAACGCAGAAACCGCCAATGTAGAGAAAGCGTTAAGTTGCAGCGCCGTTCTATCAAGTTCTATTTTGTAGTTCCCTTAACCATCTCCGCAGATTTCCTGGGGTGGTAGCGTAATCAGTACTAGTCAAAGACCTATCCTAATTTCTACATAAAATTCTAGGACGATTAGCGGGTGAACCTAGACCGACTTCGCCAAGCCCTCCTACAGCCATCCAAAAATCTGGGGATAATGCCTGACTATCAGGCATTGCGCCCTCGTTTTCACCTTCACTGGACCGAGCACATCGACTCTACCAACCGAGCGCTGGTGGCCATGATGGCCGATGGCGCTCCGGCGGGTACAGTGCTGATAGCAACCACCCAGCAGGCTGGGCGAGGTCAGTGGGGGCGGCAGTGGCAGTCTCTTCCCGGAGGGCTGTACCTGTCGCTGGGGCTCAAGCCCGATTTGCCGGCCTCTCGTAGCCCATACCTCACCTTGGCCAGTGCCTGGGGTGTGGCCACCAGCCTGGCCAACCTGGGGCTACCGGTGCAGGTTAAATGGCCCAACGATTTGGTTGCAGGCGGTAAAAAGCTGGGCGGTCTGCTGGCCGAAACTCACTTAGAGAGCGGCCGGGTACAAACCGTGGTGATTGGTTTGGGGCTAAATGGGTTTAATCCAGTTCCCGAAACCGGCACTTCGATTCAGGCGCTGATTCAACCGGAATTGCCCCTTGGCCCTTTGAATACCTTGGAGGGCCTGGCCGCGATCGCCCTCTACGGTCTCATGCAGGGCTATCTCCACTGGCAAAACCAGGGAGACGACGCCTTTCTAATCGATTACCAAACTCGCCTAGCTAACTTGGGTCAGGGTCTGATCGTAGAAGGTAAAGCGGCAGAGGTCATCGGAATAGCGCCATCGGGTAATCTGCGGGTACGCCTAGCAGCTGCCCATGGCGAGGCGCCAGCGCTCAAGACGCTGGATATTGAACCAGGTAAAGTAACTTTGGGCTACAATGCGTAGCGGCTGATTATATGGTGAAAAGAAATAACACAGAGTCTATTCGAGCGGATAAACTCTCCGGAGTGTATCCTTCAGTAGCCTGGCTACAGATAGCACTGCTCGTGGGGGGCATGGGGCTAACCCAAAACGGATTAGCCATTGCCGGAACTCCTGACACCCCTGACCCGTCTGAGCAAGATGTGCCAGTTGAAACCTCAGCTGACTATCTCAAGCCGACGAATAGCAGTAGTGCCCACAGGGCTAGTAGCCCTCAAGCGACTCTAAGTTTGCCTGCACCCTCCGTAGCACAGCCTGAGTTTACGCCTCAGCGCCCGTCTACCTCAGCCGTTGTGACATCACCCCCTCCAGCGAGTTCGCCGATGTTCTCTCCGGTTCCCCCGCCGCCCCCAGCGGCTATCACCGTTACTGTTCCGGCCACCCCTACGGCCTCCACCATGGCAGAGAGCTTGCTGAAGCCCGCTATTGCCGCTACGCCCGGTGAAGCAGTTGAAATTGAGGTTCCCGCCGCGGTTAGTACCCCCGAGCCAGTTCCTGCAGAAGCCCCCGCCACCGTAGTACCGGAAGCCGTAGTGCCCGAAGCCATCGCCGCCGATGAGTCGGTGCCTGCAGGCTACAACAGTGTTTTTGTTGACCCCACCGATTACAGCCTAGGGGCAACCCAGGCTCCCGCAGCTCGACCCGGCGGCTCTCCCAATGTGGTCTTTGCAGAACGCTCTAGCGGCTGCCAAATTACCGTCGCCGCAGGGCAAAGCAGCCCCAGTGCGGCATGTGGTGCCTCCAGCGCTGGCGCTGCCAGCGCCTCAGCCTCCCAAGGTGCTGGCGCTGCCAGCGCTGGTCAGGGTGAAATTCGGGTTGGCCCCATTGCCGTCAGTTCCCAAGGAGTGCGGTTAGGCAGCACCACCATCGTCAGCCGAGAAGCCCTCAACGAAAAGCTACGCCCCCTCAACGTACTGCGGCGCGGCAACGAAGAATACGTGTTTCCGTTGTCAGTGCCCGCATCAATTTCATCGTTGTTTGGCTGGCGGATGCACCCCGTCGCCCAAAGCTGGCGCTTCCACTCAGGGACTGACCTTGCAGCCCCCATGGGCACTCCGGTGCTGGCAACTCGGGCTGGGCGCGTCTCAGTATCAGATTTTTTGGGCGGCTACGGCTTGACCGTCATCATGCGCCATGACGACGACAAGCTTGAGTCTCGCTACGCCCACCTCTCTCAGCTCGCTGTAGAGGCTGGGGAATGGGTGGAGCAGGGCGAGGTGGTTGGTTTGGTAGGCAGCACTGGTACCTCCACCGGCCCTCACCTACACTTTGAGCTGCGTCAGCTCACCGGCGAAGGTTGGGTTGCAGTAGATCCGGTTGAGGTCCTTGAATATGGTGTAGCCAACCTGCTGGAGATCATCGACAACCCGATGCTGGCTCTAGGTCAAGGGACTGCGAAGGCAGCAGAAACCGAAACTGCTCTGCCCACTGAGTATCCCTTCCGCCCTGCACAGCCCAATGCCAGCTAGATTGGCGCTGCTGGTTGGGTTGCTGCTAGAGAGATTGGGATAGCCGCTCGCTATGGGCTACGTCTTTGAGCATCAGGTGCGGTTTCACGAAACTGACGGGGCCGGGGTGGTCTATTTTGCCAACGAGTTGGTGATGTGCCATGCCGCCTATGAAGCCTCCCTGGGGGCGGCGGGGCTGGATGTGGGGGCATTCTTTCGAGCTGAAACCCTGGCCTATCCCATTGTCCATACCAGCATGGATTACCGACGTCCGCTGCGATGCGGCGATCGCGTCACAATTCACCTCACCCCCACCCGTCTAGACGACAGCAGCTTTGAAATCCAATATCAGCTAATGCTCAAGGATACAGCAGCGGCCAGGGCCGTTACTCGCCACGTCTGTATTGAGGTAGCGAACCGCCTCCGCAGTCCGCTGCCCACGGAGATGGAGCAGTGGCTTGCCCAATGGAGCGATCGCCTCTCTCAGACTGGAGAGGGCCAGTGATGGAGGGGACCTGGCAGGAGTGGCTTTTTGTAGGAGGGTATGTGGGGTTTTTGGTGGCGATCGCCGTCCTCGTCCTCACCACTCGCTCACAGCCGTAGCTCAAAGCATCTCGCGTGGCCGCTCTAGTTTTGGAATTTACTACTGCCGCCATCAAGCAAAGCTACTGGGCTAGGGAGCATCCAAAATTGCCTCGAAAAATCGGCTCTGGTGATCTCGGTTTCTTCAAGGATAGCCCGCAGCAGAATGGTGTTAATCAGCACAGCACTGTTCAAGTTACTGCGGGTGCAGCATACCGGTGGTGAAGTCAGCCCCGTGGAAGTCGGCTTGAGCAACCCACGGATTCCTGTAGGAACACCCAGATTTTGTAAGCCTTTCTTAAAGTCCGCCGTGTTGTTTCCGTAAATTCGCGGTGGTGCTCTCCCCATACAGCGCTCGGTTCGATAACCTAATTACAAGCGCTAAAAGGGCGGCTTAAATTTAGCTTAAACGTCAAATAGGCGTCTCCTGATGGGGTTCCCCCCGGCTACGGCCGGGGGTTTTTATTTGGGGTACGATTGGTTATCACGAAGGGTCATTGTCTGAGATTTCACAGAGCCTAAGATTTCACCGATCAATTGTACGAAGCGAGGTGCTGATTGGGAAATCCGGAGACAGCGAGATCAAGACCTGGATTTAGTGGGCACCCTCGGGTATTCACCCTTGACTCTGGACACAGTTGCCCACCATGTATGTTCAGATGACCTTTCAAGTTGGCATCCTGGCACTGGCGGCAGCGATCAACGCTTTGGTCACCAGCATGGCTTGGCATCGCCGGGGGTCGACCCTGGCGCGACAGTATTTCTCGTGGATGATGGCGGCGGCGACCTTTTACGCAGCGGTAGCGGCCATGGAGGCTGGGTCGATTGGCCTGGCGAACAAAATCTTTTGGTCCACGCTGGAATATGTGGGCACAGGCGGCATCATCATTTTCTTTGTGCTCTTTACCGAAGCTTACGTCCACGGGCGATCGCGCTTTGCCCGGCGCCGGCTAATCTTGCTTAGCCTCTGGCCCCTGATCAACATCGCCTTGGTAGCCACCAACACCTGGCATCGGTGGGTCTGGGCAGACGTGGTGCTGGCGGCCCCACCCAGCAATAGCGCTATCTACAGCCATGGCCCTGGCTATGCTTTTGTGCTGGCCTGCCTCTATCTCTATAGCCTGTGGGGGATTCATCTGCTGGGGCGGGCCTCCCTCAGTGGCGGGCCGCTGCACCAACGACAGGCGCGATGGCTGCTGGCGGGGGCGTTGTTCCCCTACCTAGGTGGCACACTCTACTCCCTTAAGCTCACCCCGGCAGACCTAAACCTGACCCCGATGTCGTTTATGGCTACGGGGCTGCTGTGTTTCTGGGGGCTATTTCGCATGGGAGTGTTCGAGGCGATTCCCATCGCCCGCGAAACGCTAATTGAGCACCTGCATGACGGCGTCATCGTAGTGAATTTGGAGCACCAACTTATCGATATCAATCCCCAGGGGCGATCGCTGACCAGGCTCAAGGGCAGCGCTGTGGGGAGATCCATCCACATTGCCCTATCCGACATTCCAGAGTTCCTGCACCACTACGACCAAGGCACCGAAACGCCCTTTTGTCTTTGGACCGACTCCCACAACACCTGCCATATCACTGTGCAAAGTTCCGCCTTAAAAGACTACCGTGGTAAAATCCACGGGCGATTGCTGGTACTGCACGACACCACCCAACAGTACCTCTCGGAGCTAAAACTACGCCAGGCCAATACCCGTCTCAGTCTCCAGTTGCAAGAGATCGAGGGTCTCCAGGTCAAACTTAAAACCCAGGCCAGTCGAGATCATCTCACCGGGCTTTTTAACCGCCACCATCTCCACGAAACTCTGCCTCAGGTACTCCTTCAGGCTCGCCAGAATGCCTATTCCGTAGCGTTTATCATGCTCGATATTGATTACTTCAAACGGGTCAACGATACCTTTGGGCACCAGGCTGGCGATCTGCTGATTCAGGCATTCAGCCAAATTCTGCTGGTACAGATCCAAGAGGGCGAGACCGCCTACCGCCTGGGCGGAGAAGAATTCTTGCTGATTTTGCCCCATGCGACCCTAGAGAGCGGGATACAACGGGCTAACCACATTCGGCAGGAGTTCAACGTCTCGGCTTTGCCCTGGAACGGGACGGACATCCGCACTACGGTATCTGGCGGCGTTGCCACTTTCCCTAATCATGCTATCCAAGCAGACGATTTGCTCCACGCTGTCGATTTGGCTCTGTACGCAGCTAAAAAATCAGGCCGCAATCAAATTACCTGCTTCAACCCTCGCATCCATCAGCCCAGTTCGGTCTAAGGCCAAATTAAATCTGCTTACCCTCAATTCATTGCTCCAAGAGCGCAATGTTGTCAAAATACAGAGACAATTGCCATACAAACCTCAACGTAGCGGTCTCATTTTTGATGAATACAGTCACCGGTGTTGGTCTTTTCCTCGCCCTCTTGGCCGGAGGCGGAGCCCTCTACCTCCTTACCCCCCGCCGCTACGAGTCCTCTAACTCCGTAGCCAACTCCTACGATCAGTGGACCGAAGACGGCATTCTAGAGTTCTACTGGGGCGAGCATATTCACTTAGGCCACTATGGCTCACCGCCCCGCCACAAAGGCTTTCTCGCTGCCAAGGCCGATTTTGTCCATGAAATGGTGCGCTGGGGAGGCCTGGACCATTTACCAGCGGGCACAACGGTGCTAGATGTGGGCTGCGGCATTGGCGGCAGCAGTCGTATTCTTGCCCGCGACTATGGCTTTGCGGTAACTGGAGTGACCATTAGCCCTAACCAGGTGCGTCGTGCCCAGCAGCTTACCCCACCAGGAGTCTCCGCCCAGTTTCAGGTGGATGATGCCATGGCGCTATCATTCCCCGACAGCAGCTTTGACGTAGTGTGGTCGGTGGAGGCCGGTCCTCACATGCCCGATAAAGCTGTCTTTGCCCGCGAGCTGCTGCGGGTGCTAAAACCCGGCGGTGTGCTGGTGGTTGCCGACTGGAACCAGCGGGACGATCGCAAAATTCCCCTTAACACTTGGGAAAAGCCCGTCATGCGCCAGCTACTAGATCAGTGGTCGCACCCAGCCTTTGCTAGCATCGAAGGCTTTGCCGAGCAGCTCGAAGCCACTGGCCTAGTGGCAGACCAGGTTACCACCGCCGACTGGTCGCAGGAAACCCTGCCCTCCTGGCTTGACTCGATCTGGCAAGGAGTTATCCGGCCCCAAGGCATGGTGAGCTTTGGACCAGCAGGGATCATCAAGTCGGTACGGGAAGTACCTACCCTGTTGCTCATGCGGCTCGCCTTTGGCTCTGGGCTGTGCCGCTTTGGCATGTTTCGAGCTGTGCGGGCAAACCCATCCTCACCACCTCAAGCAATGGTGACCGCATCTGACAGGTACACGTCCTGAATCAGGTGAAATAATTTCACCCCTTCTTTGAAGTCGCGCTGGAAAGTTTTGCGACCTGAAATTAGCCCCATGCCGCCAGCTCGCTTGTTGATCACAGCGGTGCGTACGGCTTCGGCAAAGTCATTGTCGCCAGAACCACCGCCGGAGTTGATCAGCCCCATGCGCCCGGCGTAGCAGTTGAGCACCTGATAGCGGGTAAGGTCGATAGGGTGGTCAGTGGTGAGTTCGCTGTAGACGCGATTGATGGTTTTGCCGTAGGGCTGGCCCAGGGCTTTGGCCACAGCTCCGTAGCCGTTGTTGATCTCAGGCAGCTTCTGCTTGATAATGTCGGCCTCAATGGTGACGCCCAGGTGGTTGGCCTGGCCAGTCAGATCGGCGGCGAGGTGGTAGTCTCTATCCTGCTTAAAGGAGCTGCTGCGCAGGTAGCACCAGAGAATGGTTGCCATGCCCAACTCGTGGGCCCGCTGAAAAGCAGCGCTGACTTCTTGGATCTGCCGAGTCGATTCATCTGAACCAAAGTAAATGGTTGCCCCCACAGCGACAGCACCTAAGTTCCAAGCTTGCTCAACATCAGCAAACATCACCTGGTCAAAGCGGTTAGGAGCGGTGAGCAACTCATTGTGGTTGAGCTTAAGAATAAAGGGAATCTTGTGGGCGTAGCGGCGCGACACGCTGCCGAGAACTCCAAGGGTAGTAGCGACAGCGTTGCAGCCTCCCGCGATCGCCAACTCCACAATATTCTGCGGGTCAAAATACATGGGATTGGGCGCAAAGGAGGCCCCAGCAGAGTGCTCAATCCCTTGATCTACCGGCAGAATGGAGAGGTAGCCAGTATTTGCCAGGCGGCCTGTGCTGTAGAGTTGTTGCAGGCTGCGGAGGACCTGGGGATTGCGATCGCTCTGGGCAAAGATGCGATCAACCCAGTCTGGCCCTGGTAAATGTAGAGTAGATTTCGGCACCTTGGCTTCATAGCTGAGCAGCAATTCAGCCTCGGGGCCAAGCCATTCAGCGATTGTCCGAGGGGATGATAGTGCAGTTACCATGACATTGATCCGAGTTACAACAGTGATATAGATGGGGCTATCTAAACGTTAGCCCAAGGTTTCATGGACGTGAACCTGCTTCATGAAACTCACTGAACATATATCCAAAAAAACCTTCACCACTCTAAGTACAAGCAGCATTTGGATCAAATGAAATGAGTTGTCTTAACCTAAACCTTGCTTACGCCTACTAATCATTTAAATGAACCAATGCAAAAAGCCCCGCTCCCTTAAAAGGGAGCGGGGCTTTTTCAAGTAAGGACCTGGCATCGAGCTATTTTGACAAGGGGCAACCCCCTCACTATCTTCGCCGCAGCTGCGTTTCACGACTGAGTTCGGGATGGGTCAGAGTGGGACCACAGC
>NZ_JAMPKY010000017.1 GCF_039962255.1 Leptolyngbya subtilissima AS-A7
CCCACAGCGGCGCGTGCCATATCTAGATGCAATAAACCCCCACCGGTACCGCTGGCCCGTGGGGGTTTTGTTTTTGGAGATAGGGCAACTGGCGGGTTCCCATGAGGGGTTAGAGGGGTTGGGAACGACGATTTTCAATCTACTTCCCTGTGCCCAGACGTCCGCCTCGACCCATAAACTGCCCATGAATGCTGACGGCGTAAGGCACTAGATAAGTCAGCCCAGCCGAGATCCATCGCGCCTGGGTCATGGTGCGCGATCGCATCGCCGTGCCGTGGTTAATGGCAAAAAGTAACGTGCCGATCACAAAGGCTACTCGTACAGCGCGCCTGGCCAAATGCGGCGTTACCAGTGCTTTTAAGTAGCCATTTACTGCTTCCATACCCACGTTTCCAAACCTTGGCTGTAGTGAAGGAATCTATAGCACCGGCTCGTCAAGCTTCTGTAACATGGCACCCAATATGCTGATTACGCCTAAGTCTTTACGCCAATAGTCAGCAGCTCGAGGACCCAAACCCAGAGCCTCTGCCAGAGCTTTGGCACTAACCCACTCGGGAGGCGTTACGCCATGCTTCAGCAGCGTGAGATCCTCAGGCTGCTGCGCTTCAATACCCTCTAGACGGGCAATTATTTCGAGCAGGGTGGGGTCGATCATGATGGTTCTTGAGCAATGCTCATTGATGCTGAAAAACCTTTGAGTTTCAATGGTTTTCACTGATTGTAAAGAGCATCAAAGGAGCGGTAGCACTTTAGTCAAAGTGTCACTACCCTACACTTACTGCCCCAGGTAAACGGCTCGCTCTTTCTCGCGGCGCTTGACCAGGCCCGGCAGCACCTTGCCTCCGGCCTTTGTCCAACTCATTAGGGCATCAGCAGCGGCGGCATGGTTGCCGGCTTGGGCGTGGCGGTAGGTGTCGCTGCCCGTGAACTGGTGCGGGCCCACGTTGTAGCAGAAGCTAGCTAGGGCGCTGGCCTGATGCTCAGCTAGACCCAAGGGTGCGATCGCAGGCAGGCAGTTGCGCTCTAGATAGGCCAGCAGTTCCCGCTCTGCCTGGGCTTCGTCAATGCGGCCGCTGGCGCCGGGTGCTTTGGTGCCATAGCCCCAGCTATGCTGCTGAAAATCCCAGTAGGGGGTGGGGTGGAATCCCTCAAAACTCTTAATCAGTTCCGTCATCCCCGGCGCATCGATAGCGGGGTTCGAGGCTGCGATCACCGCGTTCGGGTTGATAGCTAGGCGCAATACATCAGCATAGGGCCGCACCCATTCACCGCTGGCCAGGTCTTTTACCCGGTAGTCGAGGTGAGCGCCGGTGCTGCGGCCTGTGTTGCCCGTGGTGGCGAACTGCTCTCCGATGCCGTAGCTCCCAGCGGTACATCTGTCTAAGTGCAGCCAGAGGTGTTTCTCATTGCCCACGGTGTAAGCCGCACCGATGCCACCGCCACCGCTTTGAGCCTCGCTGAGGCAGGTCACCTCCACCGGCAGCACGGTATAGAGCGGGGTGCCTGTGGGGGTGGCCAGGTCGTAGCCCTCATGCCAATCCTTGCCGCCAAAGACTTGTCGCCAGCCCACGGTGGAACTGATGGTATAGCCCTCCAGGTTCACACCTTTCCTCAGCAGGTCACCGGGCCGGGAGAAGGCTACCACCTGCTTAGACTCAGCGGCACCTGCTGGGCGATCGCCGTCAGCGGTGGGTTGCTCCATCCCTGGCAACATGGCCTTAAGCCAGCCTGGTGCGTTGCGAATCGCGGCCACATAGACCTGGCTCACGAAGATGATTGATAGCAACGTGGCCCAGGTAATTGCATCAAATTTGAGGTCGGCCCAGGCAGCGGCGGCGCTTACTTTACGTTCAGTGTCGGCTTGGGTTTTTCGGAGGGTGGTAACGTCGGCTCCGAGTTGGGTAAAGCCTGCGTCGGTAACGGCTCGGAGTTCTCTGAGTTCTCGGTAGAGCTGTTCTGTTGCTGCTGTGAGTCTTCCCAAGTCGTTGTTAGTTTGGTTTCCCATGTTTCTACCCGCTCAGGTTTCCAAATCCACAGCAGCACCAGAGAGAATGTAAGCCAGCCCGAGATTCTTAGAAGGTTGGCGATCGCAGTCATTACTCAGGAGTCTCCCAGTTGGTATCGCTGCGGGTTTCGTCCCCAAAGTTCCAATCCCGCTGGGTAACAGCCTCTAGGATTGTCTCGGCCACATCGAGGGTGAGGCCGTTGAGGTTGATGTTGTCACGAGAAAGGCTTTTGACGATGGCGGGAATCAGAATCATGACGATGACTAATCCGCCGATAATTTGGCCGAAAAAACCGTTTTGGGTGCCGTACATGGGGTCTCCTTTATCAATTCTTGGGGGTCTTACCGGACATTAGGAAAACGAGCAGGGAGGTCTCAAGCAATGGAATCTCGTTAAAGCTGCTCCATTGGAGCAGAACGCTGGAACTATTGCGGCTCCGTTGCTTGGTCGTTTTCTGCTTTGCTTGCTCCACTTTCTGGGGGGGTGTCTTTTTGCCGATCCTTGAGAGCATCTAAAACAGTTTTGAAAACGCGATACTCAGGATTTGAATTGACCCTATCCCCAGACCGCTTACCCAGCCATTCCCAAGCCTTGTTGTAGGACAGCGGAGCATCAGCAGGATAGGTAGCTAGTAGCTCTACAAACTGCGCTGTCAAAGCCTCATCAGTGGGGTTTAGGTTAATCATTGATGGGTCGATATAGGGCACCCCCACCACAGACCAAGCACTATCGACATAGGCGATCGCGCTAAAGGTATCCCCGACTTGTCGAGGCATCCCTTTTATCGTTTGCTGGGCCTCGGAAAAGCCCTGGGGCAGGTTGGTAACGTCGGTAGCCTTAGCCTGATTTGTCCACTTCCACAGCGCCAAAACATTCCATCGGCTGAGCTTGGCCTGGTCAATTCCAAGGCTCTTAACGCTGGCGTCGTGGCAGGCCAGGAAGGCAAAAACGTCCTGCTTCTTGCCACGGATAACGATGTCGTTTAACGCCTTAGCTAAGGGCTCGCGGTGGTCTTTGTCTACCTCAGAAAGGAAGCTGACCCACTCATCAATCAGCAGCAGCTGAGGCTCAAATTTGGGCGCAGGCTCACCAGCGGCGGCTGCCCTTTTGGTGGCCCGACTGCGGCGCTGCACCTCTTCTCCCGCGTCGATGATGGCGGCCAGAATGTCGTGGTGCTCAATCATCACTACATTGCCCACCGGCAGACCCATCCAGGTATTGGGCGGAGCATCGCCGTGGGAGCTGCCATAGTCGAGGTCGCCGATCTGCAACTTGCCCTGGGGGTGGGCCTGCAAGAATGCAGCGGCCAGGTAGTTGAGCAACTGAGTCTTGCCGTCGCCGGTGTCACCCAGGATGAGTCCCGACTTGGCCTTAGCGAATAGCTCCAGACCGTTGGTTTTGAGCGCCTGGCTTTGCTCCATACGCTTAGCGATCTCAGCAGCCAGGGGCAACTGGGAGAACACAGCAGTCTGAATCTGCACACGCTGCCGGCCCAAGGCATTGCCCACCGGCGCCAGTTCAGCACCGGCGCTTTCCCCGGCCATGTTCAATGCGCCCTTGAGGTTGTTGAACACCTCGCCATAGCTGAGCCTCTGGCGCAGGCGGTGAGCATCGGCGGCCACACACAGACCGGCCCCAGCTAGCACTCGGAAGGGCGTCGGGTTAATGGCGACCAGCCCAGCCCCGATGGTGCCCACTACAGCTACGGTCAGGGCGTGGAGCTGACGTTCTAGGTCACTCTGCTGCTGAGACATTTTTGAAGCCCTCCACGGTGGGGGTTGCGATCGCACCTTTCTCTGGTGCAGGTTCACCATCGGCCAGGGTTTGCATGGCGCGGTTGATGGCCAGGCGCTGCACCAGCTGCTCGGGGCTGGCCTGCCAAGTTTGGCCCAGGTCATAGAGCAGGTTGTTGAGGTCAGCAGCAGTGCGGCCCTGGTCAATGTAGTCGGCGGCGCGGTTGCGCACGGTCTGCTCCAGGTTCACCAGGTCGGTGTCAATCTGGTATTGCAGGTAGGTATAGGCCTGCTCGCCTTGCTGGGCCGTTGCTTCAGACTGCTCGCTGGGCAGTGCGGCGGACTGCACATTGCCGGTGCTGCGAGCGACTGTGCGGGGCGTTTTGCTGATGGCAGTTGAGAAGCTGCTGATTGCGATCGCGGTGGCCAGCAGCCCAAACAAACCGGGGCGTAGCTTAAACAGTGCGTTCATCATTTCCGTTGCTCCGTGGCATTCAGAACTTCGATCCATAGGGCCTGCTCAGAGTCGCTGAGCAACGGCTGAGCAAGCTTTTCAGAGGCCAGGCGGTGGAGGGCATCGCGGTCGCTGGGGGTAGGAGCTGGGGCCACTCGCCAAACGAGGGTGACGGCTCCAATGGTGGTGACCATGGCCCACGGGCCCAGGTTGGCAACCATGCCCTTCCACCGCTCTAGCTCGGTCAACTCAGCCCGCTGGCGCAGGCCCTGGCGCTGGATGTACCGTTCAGCCCCAGCCTCTAAGCCCAGGTAGATGCCCAGCACCACGGCGGCGAGGGTGAGCCAGTAGCGGGGGTCTGCAAAGCGGTTCATGACGGTTCTCAGGTATGGGGCTGTGGGGTTACTGATTAAGGGCTGCTCGGCTTTTCCTGTTATTGCCCCTGATGTCGATCTGGCCATTGCGGTGGTGTTTGACGGTCACACTCAGTTCACCGTTGCTGACTACCGTTGATTGCCCTGGGGCTAGGTTTTGGGCGGCGATTGCAGCAAGCATTGCTAGAGAGTTCATGGGGGTTCTCCAGGTAGTGGGGCGGTGCGACTAAGCAGCGATGCTCACGCCAGCGGGTAGCGGCGGTTCTATTGCGGTGTCGTCCCAATCCAATCCCCGCAGCACCTCAAGCTGGGCCAACTGCACCTGAGCAGCACGGGCGCGCGCGATCGCATCCTCAGGGCTGCACTGCTGGCCCCGTTGCTCACAGCGCTCGGCAATCGTGGCGGCTAGTCGTAGGGTTTCGGCGGTAGTCATAATGTTGGTAGTCCGTTTACGTAATGGTTTTCGGGCGATGCCCCCAGCTCTGGTCTGCCAACCGGCTGGGGGTTTCCAAATCGTTTTCGATCAGGGAAGGATTAAGTCTCTTCTTGCCCCTCCTCCGGCTTTGCCTGCTGCTCGGCATCTAGCCTTTTATGCATGGCTGCGATCATTTCTCGGAAGCTGGCGGCCACATTGGGAGGCATTGGTTTTTTGTTGCCGGTGTATGTGATTTTGGGCTTTTTCAAAGGTTGCTTCGGCGGGTCTTTAGCCATGGGTTTACCTCAGGTAAGGGCTAGGGTTTAAGTAGGCGGGGTTAGTCCAGCGCACAGCTAACGTGCTCGTCAAAGCCATATCGGCCGCCATTGAATGCTTCGATGGCGCGGAGCAAATCGGACGCGACACTGGTGGCCAGGTCAAGCGGCGCGTCGGGGTTGGGCAAAGTATTCTTCAATTTCTCGCCCTCAGCAGCTACGGCCAGCACCCCAAGGGCTTCGGCAACGGCAGCTTTTAAGTCTTGAACAGTGGTGGTTGGGGTGTAGTTAGTCATGGGTTTTTAGAGAATGATTTGGGACTTGCGAACAGATGCACCCATGACATTGTTTGTTGATTAGCGGCGAGGTCGTGAGCTTCCTTCGGCTTCACTCCATGCGGCCCAAGATTGAGTGTTGAAGGGCATGCCCTCATCAGACTGCGCAAGGCACCATCGCTCAAAGGCAGCGATCTGGTCAGCTGCGCGAGTATCCCCTTGGCTACGAGCGGCCAGGGCATCGGCATAGCTGATTTGCTTGGCGCTCTTAGCCAAAAAATATGTCTTGACCTGCTCAACCTGTTCTGGGGTGGGCGGGGGTAGGGTGTCGAGTAGTCTGCGTAGTGGGTCGAGTGGGTGGGCCATGGTCGTATTAGGTGAAGGTCAAAGCGATCGCAACCCCAGCGAGGGCCAGGGCCAGCAGAATCAGCCAGCGGCAGGGGCGGCGCTGGGCTTTCCCAGGGTGGATAAACCAGCCTGTAGCTCAGCATCTAGGCTCCGATTGTGCAAAGCCAGAGTCTCACTGCGCACTTGGTAGAGCAGCGAGGCCTGTTTAACCTGCTCAACTCTGGAGCGTACTTTGATGGCGGCGGCTTCTTTCTGCTGAGTCACAGCCTGCTGGTGCTGAAAGTCAGCGTCAACAGCCTCCACAAAGCCATCGCAGGCAGCCAGAAAGCGATCGATATCTTCAGGCTCAAAGCTAGTCAGGGCGGCATTGTCGCCACGGTAGGTGCCCAGGTCAATGGTGCTGGGCGGCTGAGGCAAGCTCAACTCCCCACGGTGGTTGCCCACGTCGATGGTTATGCCGCCAGCGGGTGCGGCGGGCTCGGGGGTGGTCTCCGGCTCAACAACCACAGCCTTGCCAAACTCTCGCAGCAGAACTCGCTGATCTTCAGGGCTGAGTCCGTCGCGGGTAGGAATATCGAGCAGCTTGCAGCGCTCATAGGCACTGGTTTTAGGGATGCCGTTGTCTTTGCAGAATTTGTGCAGAGAAGTATTTGCCATCGGGATAGCTCCGAGCGTTGAAAGAACAAGGGGCGAACGGGTTTTGAGGCGTCCGAACGGGGCTTTCCGTTCAACGCCAGTTCGGATAACGTTCTCATGCCCTGATACAGTGATAGCACAGATTAACCAAAGTGGTAGCACTTAGGTTAGACTATTTGTGTACAGGGGCTGCACGATTGCGCCATAGTCCCGCTATTCCAGTAGCATTGAGGTGTTTTATGAAGTCAGGCTTGCCAGTGGCTACCGATAAGGCCAAGCTATTCGCATATGTTGATCCACAGCTAAAGGCCAAGATTGAGCGCTTAGCTGATATTCGGCTGCGATCGGTAAGCAATTTAGTTGAATCAGTTATGGCCGAAGAGGTGGCCAGAGCTGAGCAGGAGGGGCTATTGCCAGCGCCTTCGGAAGATAGCAAGTAGAATTCGACAACCCGCAGACCCGAGAAACAAGCCTTATGGACTTTGCCCCATGTCAGACCCCAACACTTACACCCCTGACTGGCGTGTCGACGTTGAGCCCGAGCAGTCCGACGACTACGACAGTACCGACGGCGACGCCATCGACGACCAATCCGACGACACCAGTGAGGCCGACGTCGACGACAACCAGTCCGACGACGAGAGCGAATAGACTCCCCATCCAATTGGAGCTGCCCCTCATTACCGACCAGGGCAAGCTGTTCAAAAAACATAAGCCGTGCGACCTGGCGATCGCGTCCTTGAGCTGGTCAAAGCTGACCACAGAGCAACAGCTAGAGGTGCAGCGGTTCATTCTGCCTGGCCTAGATGCTGACCTATGCCGGTGCCCCAGTTGCACCAGCCGAGACGGTGGGCAGGATGGCGTTTGGTGGTTCAACCAGCAGATGCGCGACTGGATTCGCACCAGAAAAATTCCCTACTGCTTTACTGGCGATGGTCACGGAGACGTTGCGATCGAGGGGGAAGGGTAGCACGGCTGCCCCATGGGTTTCAATTTCGCGCGCCATTGACTTGCCACCGTCCGACATCGCTAGCATTGCGGCAGTTCCCCGAGGAAAACTATGCACGCCAACGAAAAAACCGCGATCGAACTTCAGAAGCAAGTGTCATTCCTAAAGGCCTCGGCCTCTGAAACAACTTTTGCCCAGCTCCCCGACGACCTGCGGCAAATCCTCCAAGCTCAGTACGATAACTGGGCACGACGAAGCACGCAGGTGCTGGTCAAAACCGCAGCGCTGGGGGACACCTATGCAGAGCCCGGTCTGCACATTGAGCGGGAATTCCGGCTAGAGCAGCAGATCCGCGGCATGGGCGGCGAGCCGTGGCAGTTGCCTGGGGATGAGGGTAAATGAATCGCTACATGGTGAATGATAAACAGCACAATAGGGACCCCTCAGACCATTGCTTTTTTGAGGAATGGCGGCTCGCTCTGACCGAGGCTGCACGAGATCCCGATTTTGCGCCTCTGCTAATAGGTCCGGCGCTGCTTCACTTTGAGTGCAACATCAGAGGCTGGGATATGGCCTATCTGTGGTGTCTGTGGCTCAAGCACAAGCTGCCTGAGTACAAGCCACCTCGGAAAAATTCAAAACAAGGCAAGTTGTTTTACCTCTACCAAAAGCCGGGTGAGATGCTGCTCGCACTTTTCCACCTCTGTGCTTACCTTCACTCATCCCCAGAGTTAGAGCTTGAAATTCCGTTTCGGAATGCTGGCGACTGGCTTCTGGAGATACTGCACGAACTCCAGTTCCAGCAGCTGGTTGATCATCTACCTGTGCCAGAAGGGTGCGAAGTCATTGAGACATCTGACTATAAAGCAGCAACGGGAGGGTACAGCACAAAGAAGCCCCGAACTCTGAAAACGCCGAAAGAGAAGGTTGCCGCAAGCTATGGCAGCATTGTTGATCAGCTAAAAAAGGGAAATACCCCGGGCGGATGGGCTGAGGTGTACCCCGAACTCACAAAGCTGATCCAAACATTCCAGAGAATCGCTGAAGATGCAGGGGACGCGGCAACCGCCACAGTTTTGTGGAAAGCATTCCTTAAGGCGTATGGAGCTTTCGCCAGGGATCAGACCCGTAACCCGCTATTCGGAGAAGCAAAAGTCATCGGAAATAAGCTCACGGTGAGGGATGGTACAAGCCATCGTCGAGTCATTGCAGCCATCGCTCACAAACCGACCTCGAAAACCCTTGTCCTGCAAGGGTTGCAGCCGCCGTAGCGCAGAGTTATTTTTCACCCAAAAGCCAGATTAACCTTAAACAAGAGCGTTTCCTAAAGTTTGCCGACCGCAGGACGCTCAAAAGCCCAAAAGAAAACCCGCTCACGTTCCCTAAAGTTTGCCGACCGCAGGACGTGAAACGGGTTTTCCGAAGGGTCATTCACTCAGCCAGGACAGGCAATTAACCAGGACAGGCAATTTACCGAGACAGGCAATGAATACCCAGATAAATGCTCGCGGGGGTGCGGGCGTCAACACCCCTATAGTACCAACTCCAGAGCAAACCGCAACGCCCCCAGGGCTAGCGCACGGAGCCGGGTCAGCCCTCCAGCTACCGCTAGGATTCTCCGAGGGAAACCCCGATGCCCCCCTTCGAGTAGCGCCAGATCTGCTCTACGACGCCCCCGGCCAGCGGTGGAGGTGCATCGACGAGTACACCGGGCGCAGCTTTGGCGGTAGCTTCAGCGACCCCGAGGTTGACTTCATTTCGGCCCATTTTCGAGACTGGTCAGGGGCGATCAGCCCTGGTCAGTTTGAGGTTGTGGCAGAGCAAGCGATCGCGGCTTGTCGGGCAGGTGCTCGGGGGGTGGCGGCATGAGCACTTCCCTTGCTCAAGTAGACCAAGCTGAACAGCCCCCCATCGCCGTTAGTAGCGTGGTGGTGGTCAGCTATCCAGGACTAGATGACGAGAAAGAGCTGGCCGACTTGGTTAAGTGGGGCTGGTTGCCTAGGGGCACCGTTGGCACTGTGCAGGCAGCCTGCCATAAGCTGAACCGGATCAATGACCAATGGTATTGGGCTTACGAGGTTCTGCCCGATGGTGGCAACGAGACCACGGAGATTAGTGAGTACGACCTAGAACTCCTGGACGGCCACCAATCACCCCCAGCGCCGCCTAAAGCTACCAAGAGTAAGAGCAAGGAATCTAAGGCCACAGCAAAGCCTCCCAACGTTGCACCAGCAGCCCAAGCGGGTGCGCCTCAGGAGGTTGAGCCCCCGGCGACAGCGGAAGATATAGCCCAGGCAGTAGTAGCTGCGCCATGGCTACAAGAGTTTCTAGACAGTGCGATCGACCTTGAGGTGGCCCAGGAGAATGCATTCTGGCTTGATGGCCCCGAGGCGGTTGTCGAGTTGCTGCAAGGCACCATGGCAGCGCGGCAAAGGGTGCGCTCCTATATCACCACGGGCAACTCTGCCCTACGTGGTCACTACGACTTTATGGAAGCGGGCGCATGGTTTGCCCGCCCCGCCATTGAGGTAGCGCCCTACGCTAAGCCCCACAATCCCAGGACTAACCCTGAGAAGCCGGATAAGTCAGTTAAGTATGAAACCCCTCCAGACGCTGAGGCTGAACCGCTATTCCCTCACCTAGGGACGGCTGTCAAAGCCTCATGGGGAGTGAGCACTTGGGCTGAGGTATTGGTCCGCCCTGACATCCCTGTAATTTTTACTGAGGGCTGGAAAAAAGCCCTTGCCCTAATTTCCCAGGGATACCCGGCGATCGCCCTGAGAGGCGTTACCCAATGGCACGGCAAAAATCAGCGGGAACTATGGCCAGAAATGGCTCAGGTCGCAGCAGCGGGGCGAATCATCGCCACTGCCTACGACCAAGACGAGCGCGCCAGTACACGGGCCAAGGTCAGCCGCCAAGCGCGACTGCTGGGCAATGCCATCGAGCGGGCGGGCGGTACTGCCCGGTTCATAGTGTGGCCGTTGGCCATCGGGAAAGGCATTGACGACGCCTTAGCAGCACTGCCCCCAGAGCAGCGGCGCGGGTGGGTCGATGCCCTCATTAAGCAGGCCAAAACCCCGGCACAGTATCGGCGGATTGAGTCCATCGCTAGATCTTGGTCAATCTTGGGCAGCAAGCTCCCTCAGGCACAGCGGGAAACCACCGGCGAATACCTCCCAAAATTACCCCTTCTCACCCCGGGGGCTATCCATTGGCTCGATGCCAATATGGGCAGCGGCAAAACCTACCGGATGGGGCGCGATTGGGTAAGGCCTTGGGCTGATGCGGGCGGCATTACAGTAGTACTTTCCCCTCTCAATTCCCTGGGCCAGCAGACCGGCGAAGACTGGAAGCTGCCCCACATCCACGATTATTCAACCGACGCCGAAAACCAGCGAATCCTCCAGGGCGAAATCGACGCCAGCGGCGGCCTAGTGGCTTGCGAAAATAGCGCCCACCGGCTACTGTCTCTAATCCCGAAAGACCGCCCTTTGCTGCTGGTTGTTGATGAGGCCGCACAGGTGTTCACCGACGCGGCGGAAGGCGGCACACTGCAAAGCGAATGGGCGGCACGGTGGGAAGACGCAATCGCCCTTATGCAGCGAGCCGCCGTCACCGGTGCGATCGCCTTGGCTGAGGCTGGGCTAGATGCTGATACCATCGCCCTGGTTGAAACCCTTTCAGGTGCAGCCCAGACCGTCGGCATACGGCACCGACGGACGGCTATCCCTTGGCCGGTGCAGCTGCACCGAGCAACGCCTGCGTCTGCATGGCGGGGTGACATACTGGCCAGGCTAGCGGCGGGCGAGCGTATTCTCTATGTCACCACATCCCAGAAAGAGGGCCGACGGCTAGAGCGGGCGGCCAGGGCAGCGGGTATCAGCGTGGCCCACCGGATCGATAGTGAGACTAACGAGGGCGGTCATTACCGGGCATTCTTCAAGACCCCCGAGGTATGGCTCTACCAGGCCCAGCCACAGCTGTTGATTCTTAGCCCCAGTGCCAAAACCGGACTATCCATCGAGGGCAATATCACCGTCGAGGGCGCTTACTTCGATAGCGTTTGGGGCTATTTCCCATCGCTCGATACTGACACCGCCATGCAGCTGCTGGGGCGATACCGGCCAGCGGTGCCCCGTCACGTCTGGGCACCCGCATACATCGCCCCAGAGCCTGGCGAAGGCCCTAGCCAATGGTGCGCAAACCGGAATCTGGAGCAGGAGGCAACACTCTACGCTACCTATGGCGGCTTTGAGCAAGCCCCTGCGGACTCCCAAGACAGCGCCATCAAAAACTACCTTGCAGCTCGGCGGCAACGACGATGGGCCCAGAAAATTCAACCGGCGGAAGTGCTGGCCGACGCCCTGAGGCAAGCAGGGCACCAGGTCGAGGTCATTACCAGCGGCATTGAGCCAAACGAGGCGATCGCGGCCCAGTGGGATGCGATCAAAGAGCAGCTGGCCAAGGAGGACAGCGACTACCACGCCAGACTGGAGATCAACCCCGACACCCATACCCTAGACTGGGCTATCAAAATACAGCGCGGGGTAAACAGCTCTCGCGAGCAACGATGCACGGCGTCCAAGGTGCGCGTAATGGCGCGGTTCCCCGGCCTCGATTGGAATCAGTCACAGCTCTGGTATGACGCAGTATTCTGCCCCCGGCAAAGCGAAACCAACGGCCGCCCCAGCGCTGGCCCCATGGCCCCTGGTGCTGCTCTGTGGGCTGAGGCAGAGCACTATCAAGCACTGTGGGAAGGCGACGCAAAGGAGGCAGCGCAGATCCTCACCCAGCGACTCAAGGCGGCTCACCTGCTGCCCCAAGCTGGCCCCCGCGCGATGTTGGCCAAGCTGTTCAGGTCAGACATCGAAATGCTACTCAAGGCGGGCACCATCACCCCCGGAGGCAAAGCCGAGGCTCGCGTTAAGGCAACAGCCCTCAAACATTCAGCAGAGCTGCGACGATACTGGCGGTTAAATGTGAGTGCAGACCAGAGCGATACTGCGATCGCTGGTAAGGTCGCTCGGAAGTTTGGACTCATCCTTTCTCGACTACAGAAGGTACGGGTAAACGGTTCCCAGCAGTGGATCTACGGCATCGAGGCTACTGAAACGTGGCGGCAACTGGTAGCAGCCAGGCAGGCAGCGCTGACTGGTACAAACTTGTTAAAAGACTCTCTAAACAAATCTGTACCACTGCAACCCCCAAGCGATAGCGGCAAGGGCGGCGCGGCTCCGCCGACAGGTGCCCAGGGGGTGGAATTACCTCCACTAGGAGTAGGAGGTGACCATGCAGCAGCATAAACCCACCACCTGCCCCGACTGCCAACGTCCAACGCCCCGGCTGATAGCGGCGGCCACACCTCCCCACGTTGCCCGCTGGCTTTGTGCCAACTGCGGTTGGCCGCTGGGGTATCTCAGCTGGGCTCAGTTCCTGGCCGCTGGCGGCGAGGTGGATATCAAAGATGAGTTCAAGCTGCTGGCCCATCACTATGGCGACGATGAGGTGCTGGCAGCATGACCCCCACGGACGAACTGCTCAACCTCTGGCAACAGATGCCCCAAGGTGATCAGCACCGGCTGTTGGACTTTGCCAGAGCCATGGTGCAGCAGCGCACCGGGAAACGTGCGGCGCGGGCGAAACGACACCACCCCCGGCCACCGTAGGGCGACAGCCTGTAACACGCTTGAAGCACGATCAGCAGTACTGACTAAAATTGACCTATCCCTGAGAATCTCGTTATGACCACATCGAACCGATATCAAGGCTCGCAGTTCACCGCCCCTGGCCCTGGTCCCGATCTGACTGATGAGGGTGACGGGGAAGGCGAGGAGGCAGCCCGGCAGGCCGTTGCTGAGATTGATGCCCAATTCACCCGCAACCACCAGCGCGCCGACAGCCTCGACGAAGCTGACCCAGCAACCGTCAAGGCTCAAATCAACGCGATGTTTCAGCCCCAAACCCACCCCCAGGACTAAACCCGATGACTACCCAAGCTCTTTCAAAAACGGCAGCCCAGGCCCTGCTCGACGACGCAACCCGCCAACACAGCCAACTGGCCCGTCAATTCTCAGAGCTGCAAAGCCGCCTGACCAAAATGGAGCCGGGCAGCGACGAATTTACCGTCGAGGCACATAAAGCGAGCTACTTGAAAGGCCAGTTACAGCAACTCACCTCGAAGATTCAGCAGTTGACGTTGGCAGCCACGACCGAGGCAGAGCGCCAACTTGCGGCAGAGCGAGCGGCTGCGGCTGCTGCGGCCCAAGCAGAGCTCGAAGCTCAGGCCCAACGCGACCTAGCCAAATTCGAGGGATTGGTCGAGACGATCAACGCCCACAGCGACGGGTTGGCAGCTGCGGTCACAGAATTTATGGCCTTGACCCAGGAACGCGGCCGAGTAGGCAAGCTGGGGCTGTTGAACATTCAGGATCATGGCCGTTCAGCACATGGGCTTTGCGCTCAAATTCCGCATGTGCTGCAATTTGACAATATTGCACGGCTCCAGAAGCGGGCGGAGAGCCATTTGCAGCCATGACCAAGAAAAAGAGAACCCGCTCCGACTTTGTCCTATGCGCTGTCGCTTGGGCCGAAGGTAGACGCCCCCATTGGCTCCCCAAGGGCGAACCGTTGCCGCTGGCTGGTGACCCTCACGCAGACTCGGGCATTCCTAACGCGAGCGCTCCCCACTGGCATATCAGCTGGCCCCATGTTTCCTCTGAGGCACTCAGGGCTGCACCACCTGAAAAGCAGGCAACGCTCATCATCACCAAAGACCGTGTGACCAAGACTGAGGTGCGCTACCTGCCTAGGCTGCGTCCTCCTATCCCCTGGCTGCTTGATTCTCCCAACACCGCCGGTTGGTGGTACGAATGGGCGGCAGGTTTTGAAGGCGCAAAGCTTGATTGCGATCGCTGCCCTCACCAGGCCTACAGCCTCAAAGATGTGCCCCCCGACGAGCACGGACGGAGGCAATGCCCAATGCACGGGCTAACCTTTGGCGCTGACGGGGAAGTGGTGAAATTAGAGCCACCTGCGATATCGGCAACACCAGCACCGCCGACACCCGGAGAAATAGCTGAGGAAAAAGCGCTCGGCATTTTCTGCTCTGTCGTAGAGCTGGCCGCGCAGCTAAAACGACTTGAAGGGATGTCCGCTAGTACGGGGTTAAACGTGACGATGCCTGACAGTTTGAATAAGCTTCTCCAGACTGCAGCTGATGTGGCGGAGCGGCATGAGCGACAGAATCGAAAGGTGTAACAGATGACCGCCACAGCCCCACCGACGAAGCTCACCGATAAACAACGGCGATTCTGCGAGGAATACCTCGTGGACTTCAACGCGACCGCCGCCTATGGCCGGGCGGGCTACTCTGGCAGCGTTCAGGCGATGGCGGTCAGTGCTCACCAGCTCCTAAGGAATCCTAAGATTCAGGCCTACCTGGCAGAGGTGCGGCGGGTGACCAGCGAGGCGGCCAAGGTTACCCTAGAGCGCACCATTGAGGAGATCGCGGCGGTTGCATTTGCCAACATTACTCAGGTGCTCAGCTTTACCGATGGCGGGGTAACGCTCAACGATTCCACCACGCTGCCCCTAGAAGTGACGGCGGCGATCGAGTCCATCACCGTAAACGAGTCGATCACCGAGGGCGGCCGCACGGTACGGAAGCAGGTAAAGCTCCATAACAAGATGACAGCCCTAGGATTCTTAGCCAATTACTTCGGCATCAATGACGACTTCAACACAGCTAGAGCTACCCTCAAGCGCTACGGCCTGGCCCTGATAGAAGACCCCGAAAACCCTACAGGATGGAGCGTAAGACCCTATGAAAGCTAAGATTCCCCCGTTAAAAAGTGTCCCCGGCATCCCCCGAGACCTGGGGACAGAGCTGCGGGCGATGCCCACCGACCAATTAGAGGCGATCGCAGGGGCCTGTACCCCTGAGCAGGTTGAGGCTATTAGCCGCATGACTGATGCCCATCTGCAAGCCATCGTGGCTGGTGTGGGGGTGCAGTAGTGGTTGAGATTCCACACCTGAAGCAAGACCCCGACCTGGCACCATCTGCCCCCAGCGATCGCCCCACCGACCTCGACTTTAAGGCAATGCTGGAAGAGTCGATCCATGAACTGCACCGGGCGATGCTGGCGGCCCAGGGCACCAGAAAGGCACCGTTAAGCAAAGCCGCGATCGAGGCGATGCAGCAGTACCGGCTGATGTTTCCTCAGACGATTGACGAGTTCATAGACTCGCTAATCGCCCTGCCAGACTTCACCCCCGCTGATTTTGTGAAGGCACTGAAGGAGCGCTACGAGAAATGAACCCTAGAGTCCCCATCCCCCAGCTAAGGCCTATACCAGGGCTAGCGGTGCCCCCAGACCGGCCCAGCATCGTCACAGTGACCCGACGCATTATGGCCCCAGGCGCTGACGGTGCTCCGATGCCCACGGGTGAGATGAGGTGCCATCAGGTCAACACCCAAACGGGCGCGAGGTGCTGAAAAGGGGTGTAACACTCTGTCGCACTGTGGTCGCATTCTGTTGCACTGGTGAGGCGCTATTTCCCCGACGCATTGTGGCACCAGGTTTCGTTGTGGCGCGTTTGTACCCCGCATAGCTTAGGGCCAACCGGACAAACCGGAGTTTCTGGAGGGGGTCGCTAGGGATACTCTAGCCCCATACCAAGCGACGGCTGTTCAGAGCACTGAGGGCAGTGGATTAGTCTTGGTTTGTGACCGAACTATACAAAACCCAGTGCCCCACGCTCGGTGTAGTTTTGAGGCGATCTACCTCTTCCACAACAACACTTGCGACCACCACTGACGCCGCCGGCGGCGCTGACGTTGGCGCTGGTGGTCCTTGAGGTCTTTGCGGACTGCTTTGACCAGGAAGTACCACTGGGGGGTACCGTACACAAACAGAGCGATCAGCGGGACATAAATTAAGTAATCCATTGATGTTTTGAGGTTCGAAAAACAACACCTCCAACATCTCAAACCTGAAAGCCGCCAATGTGGTCAATTCGCTAGCGAGACTAAAACAGCAGTAGTTTTATTTCGGTGGCCACCACTTCCGGCCCGATCGCACCCACCCCAGCGACTCTAGCCATGGCGCGGCCTTCACCCCATACCTGCGAACCATCAGCGCGTCGTAATTCGCCCCCATCGCCTGGGCTTCGGTCAAATCGGCCTTGGCCAAGACCAGCGCCGCCCCAGTGGTCAGCCCTTTCGATTTCTCAGGGTGCTCTGATACCTGCGATTGCACTGAGGCCCCTTGCTGGGCATTCTGGCGGGGCTGTTTTGGGGCGGTCGTAGTTGGCGGCGGTGGTGCAGGATTCTGCTGTATAGGGTCATGTTTGGCGACTGTTCGGCGCTGTTCGGCAGCGCTGCCTAACGCCTGCTCAACAGTGCTCAACCGTTGCTCAACATTTGCCAAACGCTGTTCAACACTATCCCCGACTGGCAGCCCGAGGCGCTGGTGAATGGCCTCGGTTATGATGGCGGTGCGCGTCTGCCCCGTCTGCTCAGCGAGGGCGTCAACCTGGGCCAGCAGCTCAACATCAAGTCTCAGTCCGATATTCTGGTTCGGCATTGTTGGGCACCGTTGAACACTGCCCCGATGGTATCCCGAGAGGGCAACTGGCACATGCTGCGATCGCGACGAGCGAAGGCAAACACTAGTCCAAAGTAGGCTTGGTTTAGTCCAGAGCGTTATGCAGCGTTTTACAAACGTTATACAGCAAGGGCTTTAGGGGTTTGAATAGCTGCTCACACCGCAACTATTCGGACTGACCTAAGCCGTGAAACGATTGTATAACAAGGCTTTCGGGGTTTTGGGGCGGACTAGATAGGCCAGAGGGGTAGGCCAGGATTTTCGGGCAACTGTCACACAGCGTTAGGCGGTGTTCAACATCTCCCACTGACTAATCCAGATGGTTATTCGTGAAGGGCTGGTCAAGAGTTGGTGACTCGTCCGGGGCAGTGTGCGGATTGCTGGGAATGTTGGGGTTGGAGCACTGCAAAACATTCTGCTGCGTCGCTATGACCAACACCAAAGCCGCCATCATCGCTGTCTGCCTGTTGTTAGCGAGCTGCGGTGGCTTAACCACTGCCGAACCAGAGCAACCCGCTGAAGCCGCAGAGGTAGTCGAGGCACCAGCGCCAGAGCCGACCAACTACCTAGCCCAGGGCAAGGCAGAGGGTTACAGTGCTGCTGTCGCTGCTCAGACTGCCACCGGCAACGATTGGAATGATGTAGGGCTGGGGTGGGATGCGGCCATGCGATCGCTCGGCAATGTACCCGCCGACAGCCCCGACTATGCCGAGGCTCAAACCAAGATCCAGGAGTACATCGCCAACCGAGAGGTAGCCTCAGTGCGCTACAACGACCACCTGGCAGAGCTGAAGGCGCGACAGGCTCCCACGACGACCCCAACACCGACACCAGAACCCACTGCTTGGCAACTGTCTCCGGGGTGGACTCAGATGCGATCTGAAGAGGGCAAAGCGCTGGCCTATATTCCCAGAGATCCGATAGCCTGCCGCGATGGGGGCGATTATTGCTTTGAGTTCGACGTGATGGCCCAAGAGGGATGCCCCAATGGGCTCTACGTCGAATTCCAGTTGATTGACCCCAACACTAAAGCGGTCATTGGTATGGGCAATGACCTACTCCCCGTGCTGCTACCTGGCCAAGTCGGGCTGTTATCGATCAACACCCGTGGCCCCGCTAATATTGGCGAAGACACGGTCAGGTGCTATTAGCCAAAACAAACCCCCCAACCGTAGCCAGGGGCGCGGGTGAGTTCTCAAGCAACCTTAGCCCTCAGCAGGCGGGGTAGTGTCCTGGGGCGGTGTTGCTGCCAGCTTGCGGCGCTCCATCACCTTGCGCCGCACCTCTGCGACTTGCTCAGGTGTGGGCGGGGGTAGTGTCGCGAGGAAGGCGCGAAAGTCTGCGAGGGGGTGGTGGTCTATCGGGGGGTGGGGCATGGCAGTGTTTCGGTAGGTGTGCAGTACGGGGCCAGCGAGGGCCAGCCCCAAGGTGGTCTATGCCTAGCCGACGATAGCCAGGCCGTGAATGGGTTGGGCGATCGCGGCCCTTACCCGCGCAACCTCACCGCCCCCCATTGAGGGGTGGTAGCCCTGGGCAACGGTTACCCGGGCGGTGCTGCCATCGGCCAGGGTAGCCAGGTAGGTGCGGCGTGCAGTGGCGGTGGGCAATGGCGCGATCACGGTCTGTTGTAGAATTGCGGTCATATCAAACTCCACGTTTGGTTTACAGCCCCTGCCAGTGTTTCTGAGGCCTTGGCGGGGGTTTTGTTATTGGTGCCCTCTCTTAGCGCCGTGGGCTGGCAGCGCGATCGCCCTACGACAGAGCCTTAACCATTTCGGGCTTCAGCAGGTGCTTGCCCTTGCCGTGGGCATTGCGCCAGGCAATACCCCGTCGCTGGCACTCCTTCCGCAGCTCCTGCGAGGTCATGGCGGCGTAGTCGATGGCGACCGGCTCAACCTCAACCCGTGCGATCGCAACCGGAACAGCGATCGCAGCGCCCTGGGCAACCAGCGCCGCCGTGAGGGGAGGCAGCGGCTTGGCGATCAACGCCTCGGCCTCGGTCAGCAGCTCCTCCAGCGTGGGGAGGTCATCGACTACCGGCACCGGCGCGGCCACCTGCGGCGCGGGCTCAGCTACCAGCAGGCAACCGGCAACGAAAAACGCGAAAAACAAGAACGTGGCGAACATGGCGAAAACTCCGAAGAACGACAGCCCCGTGAAGAGGTGGGGCTAAAGCCGGGGCGGGGAATCGAACCCTGCCTACACCGTCCGGCGAATGTGTTGGGCCTTATCCTCAGTCGCGGTGCCCATTCCGCCGGGAGGCCGTTTGGGTGGGGTGGCGCTGCCCCTTACACCTCTAATACTACTATCATGTTAGTAGTACTGTCAACATGTTGATAGTACTATTTTTATGAGGTAGTATTCTGGTAGTACTATCAGGTACATGCCAATGAGAAATAAAGTTTCTGAGTTTTTAGCGGCCCACGGTCTGACGGCATACCAGTTGATTAAGGACACTGGTATTGCCCCTGCTACGGGCTACAAGCTGGCCAAGGATGAATCGCACCTCCCCAGCATCCGAGTGCTAGAGGTGCTGTGCGATCGCTACCAGGTACAGCCGTCTGAGTTCATCGAGTGGGTTGATGGTGAGGTGGGATGACCGTAGAGGAAATGGCCAAAATCATCGCTACCGGCGACGTGCCCCTCTCAATCCGCATGAGACAGGACGACGCCGACGAGATCGGCGTTCGGGTAGCTTTGGATATGCGCCAATCGGGTCGATACGACGGCATGAACTACGAGCAGGTGTTGGCCCATCTGAACCGGCAGCGGGCTGAGACCGACGCAGCCGACTAAGCCATCTGGCCGATCGCATCCTGCCCCTGCTACCGCTCTCACCAGGCGGGGCACCATGGACCCACAGCGGCGCGTGCCATATCTAGATGCAATAAACCCCCACCGGTACCGCTGGCCCGTGGGGGTTTTGTTTTTGGAGATAGGGCAACTGGCGGGTTCCCATGAGGGGTTAG
>NZ_JAMPKY010000018.1 GCF_039962255.1 Leptolyngbya subtilissima AS-A7
TATATTGATAAAGCGCCTGAGGGAAGCGACTCGAACGAGTCTTTCACCGAGGGTTGAAGCGAACCTCGACAACTACATAGTCTAGAAACAAAGCCAAGGTTCCTGTCAAGGATTAAATTGGTTCAACGATAGCACTTGTGCTGTGGTTGAGTCAAGTAAGAAGACAGAATCGGATACTGAGGTATCCGGGACATGCTTTTCGGGTTACTTTTCGCGAGTAACTAATTGAGATTAATCTTTTGGGATTAGTCACTAACATGGAGAGTTTGATCCTGGCTCAGGATGAACGCTGGCGGCGTGCTTAACACATGCAAGTCGAACGGACCCTTCGGGGTTAGTGGCGGACGGGTGAGTAACGCGTGAGGATCTGCCCTTAGGAGGGGAACAACAGTTGGAAACGACTGCTAATGCCCCATATGCCGAGAGGTGAAATGTTATATCGCCTAGGGATGAACTCGCGTCTGATTAGCTAGTTGGTGGGGTAATGGCTCACCAAGGCGACGATCAGTAGCTGGTCTAAGAGGATGATCAGCCACACTGGGACTGAGACACGGCCCAGACTCCTACGGGAGGCAGCAGTGGGGAATTTTCCGCAATGGGCGAAAGCCTGACGGAGCAACGCCGCGTGAGGGAGGAAGGCCTTAGGGTTGTAAACCTCTTTTCTCTGGGAAGAAGAACTGACGGTACCAGAGGAATAAGCCTCGGCTAACTCCGTGCCAGCAGCCGCGGTAAGACGGAGGAGGCAAGCGTTATCCGGAATTATTGGGCGTAAAGCGTCCGCAGGCGGCTTTTTAAGTCTGTTGTCAAAGCCCACAGCTCAACTGTGGATCGGCAATGGAAACTGGAAAGCTAGAGTGTGGTAGGGGTAGAGGGAATTCCCGGTGTAGCGGTGAAATGCGTAGATATCGGGAAGAACACCAGTGGCGAAGGCGCTCTACTGGGCCACAACTGACGCTGAGGGACGAAAGCTAGGGGAGCGAAAGGGATTAGATACCCCTGTAGTCCTAGCTGTAAACGATGGATACTAGGTGTTGGACGTATCGACCCGTGCAGTACCGTAGCTAACGCGTTAAGTATCCCGCCTGGGGAGTACGCACGCAAGTGTGAAACTCAAAGGAATTGACGGGGGCCCGCACAAGCGGTGGAGGATGTGGTTTAATTCGATGCAACGCGAAGAACCTTACCAAGGCTTGACATCCTGCGAATCTTTCAGAGATGAGAGAGTGCCTTCGGGAGCGCAGAGACAGGTGGTGCATGGCTGTCGTCAGCTCGTGTCGTGAGATGTTGGGTTAAGTCCCGCAACGAGCGCAACCCTCGTCCTTAGTTGCCATCATTAAGTTGGGCACTCTGGGGAGACTGCCGTGGACAACACGGAGGAAGGTGGGGACGACGTCAAGTCATCATGCCCCTTACGTCTTGGGCTACACACGTCCTACAATGCTACAGACAGAGGGCAGCGAGCGCGCGAGTGCAAGCAAATCCCATAAACTGTGGCTCAGTTCAGATTGCAGGCTGCAACTCGCCTGCATGAAGGCGGAATCGCTAGTAATCGCCGGTCAGCATACGGCGGTGAATACGTTCCCGGGCCTTGTACACACCGCCCGTCACACCATGGGAGTTGGCCACGCCCGAAGTCGTTACTCTAACCGTTCGCGGAGGAGGGCGCCGAAGGCAGGGCTGATGACTGGGGTGAAGTCGTAACAAGGTAGCCGTACCGGAAGGTGTGGCTGGATCACCTCCTTTTAGGGAGACCTACCCTTGATAACTCCGAACCATATTGAATTAGGAGTATTGAGCGGTCACTCTAGGTCGTTCAGGACTTTGAGATTAGTTTCTAGACTATGGTTGAGGTTTATTTCTTAACTTTGGGTAACTGCTAGCGATAGTTATCTAGGGGAAAGGAAACTAAACACGGGCTATTAGCTCAGGTGGTTAGAGCGCACCCCTGATAAGGGTGAGGTCCCTGGTTCGAGTCCAGGATGGCCCACTGCGTGGGGGTTTAGCTCAGTTGGTAGAGCGCCTGCTTTGCAAGCAGGATGTCAGCGGTTCGAGTCCGCTAACCTCCACCACGAAAGCAGGGATTAAATTCAGCACAGTGTGTTTTGGGATTAACCAAGGCATAGTCTGCTGGGTGAGAGCCTAGCAAAGAACCTTGAAAACTGAATATGAGAGAAGTGTAAGGTAGTACACACAGAACATTCAAAGTTCGTTGAGAGAAGAGTGAATTTTGTTGGGTAACACCAATGAAATGAAGGTCAAGCTACAACGGGCTCACGGTGGATACCTAGGCACGCAGAGGCGAAGAAGGACGTGGTTACCGACGATACGCTTCGGGGAGCTGGAAGCAGGCTTTGATCCGAAGGTTTCCGAATGGGGCAACCCTATATACGGCCACCTGAATCCATAGGGTGGCGCGAGCGAACGCAGCGAACTGAAACATCTTAGTAGCTGTAGGAAGAGAAAGAAAAATCGATTCCCTTAGTAGCGGCGAGCGAACTGGGAAGAGCCTAAACCAATGGTTTTTACCATTGGGGTTGTGGGACAGCGATATGGACTCGAGCGGTTAGACGAAGCATTGGAATGATGCACCAGAGAAGGTGAAAGTCCTGTAGTCGAAAACTTAACGATACTAGCTGAATCCCGAGTAGCACGGGGCACGAGAAATCCCGTGTGAATCCGCGAGGACCACCTCGTAAGGCTAAATACTCCTGCGTGACCGATAGTGAACCAGTACCGCGAGGGAAAGGTGAAAAGAACCCCGGGAGGGGAGTGAAATAGAACATGAAACCGTGAGCCTACAAGCAGTTAGAGCCCGATTAAACGGGTGATAGCGTGCCTGTTGAAGAATGAGCCGGCGACTTATAGGGTCTGGCAGGTTAAAGCGGAAATGCTGAAGCCAAAGCGAAAGCGAGTCTGAATAGGGCGATAGTCAGATTTTATAGACCCGAACCCGGGTGATCTAACCATGGCCAGGATGAAGCTTGGGTGATACCAAGTGGAGGTCCGAACCGACTGGCGTTGAAAAGCCAGCGGATGAGCTGTGGTTAGGGGTGAAATGCCAATCGAACCCGGAGCTAGCTGGTTCTCCTCGAAATGTGTTGAGGCACAGCGGTATTGATTATATACGGGGGGTAAAGCACTGATTCGGTGCGGGCTGCGAGAGCGGTACCAAATCGAGTCAAACTCAGAATACCCGTAGCACACAATGCCAGTCAGACGGTGGGGGATAAGCTTCATCGTCGAAAGGGAAACAGCCCAGACCACCAGCTAAGGTCCCCAAATGGATGCTAAGTGATAAAGGAGGTGGGATTGCAGAGACAACCAGGAGGTTTGCCTAGAAGCAGCCATCCTTAAAAGAGTGCGTAATAGCTCACTGGTCAAGCGATCCTGCGCCGAAAATGAACGGGGCTAAGCATCCTACCGAAGCTGTGGACTTGTATTTATACAAGTGGTAGAGGAGCGTTCTGTATGAGTTGAAGCGTTAGCGAGAGCAGGCGTGGATTGTACAGAAGTGAGAATGTCGGCTTAAGTAGCGAAAATGTAGGTGAGAATCCTACACCCCGAAATCCCAAGGTTTCCTCCGGAAGGCTCGTCCGCGGAGGGTTAGTCGGGACCTAAGGCGAGGCCGAAAGGCGTAGTCGATGGACAACGGATTAATATTTCCGTACCTGATTTGGATTGTGGCGGGGGACGGAGAAGGCTAAGACAGCCGGATGTTGGTTACCGGTTTAAGCTATCGAGGTGTTGAGAGACGGCGAAAACGTCTTGAGCTGAGAAGCGAGTACGACCCGTTACGACGGGGAAGTGTCTGATGTCAGGCTTCCAAGAAAAGCCCGAACCACGTTAATTCAAATTGGCCCGTACCCTAAACCGACACAGGTGGGAAGGTAGAGTATACTAAGGGGCGCGAGATAACTCTCTCTAAGGAACTCGGCAAAATGGCCCCGTAACTTCGGGAGAAGGGGTACCACCGAGAGGTGGTCGCAGTGAAGAGTCCCAGGCGACTGTTTACCAAAAACACAGGTCTCCGCTAAGTCGCAAGACGATGTATGGGGGCTGACGCCTGCCCAGTGCCGGAAGGTTAAGGAAGTTGGTCAGGCTCTTCGGAGCTAAAGCTAGCGACTGAAGCCCCGGTGAACGGCGGCCGTAACTATAACGGTCCTAAGGTAGCGAAATTCCTTGTCGGGTAAGTTCCGACCCGCACGAAAGGCGTAACGATCTGGGAGCTGTCTCGGAGAGAGGCTCGGCGAAATAGGAATGTCTGTGAAGATACGGACTACCTGCACCCGGACAGAAAGACCCTATGAAGCTTTACTGTAGCTTGGTATTGGGTTCGGGCTTTAATTGCGCAGGATAGGTGGGAGACTTTGAAGTAGCCCTTGTGGGGGTTATGGAGTCACTGGTGAGATACCACTCTATTAAGGCTAGAATTCTAACTTTGACCCGTTATCCGGGCAGAGAACAGTATCAGGTGGGCAGTTTGACTGGGGCGGTCGCCTCCTAAATGGTAACGGAGGCGCGCAAAGGTTCTCTCAGGCTGGTTGGAAATCAGCCTTCGAGTGTAAAGGCATAAGAGAGCTTGACTGCGAGACTGACAAGTCGAGCAGGTACGAAAGTAGGCCTTAGTGATCCGACGGTTCCGCGTGGAAGGGCCGTCGCTCAACGGATAAAAGTTACTCTAGGGATAACAGGCTGATCTCCCCCAAGAGTTCACATCGACGGGGAGGTTTGGCACCTCGATGTCGGCTCATCGCAACCTGGGGCTGTAGTCGGTCCCAAGGGTTGGGCTGTTCGCCCATTAAAGCGGTACGTGAGCTGGGTTCAGAACGTCGTGAGACAGTTCGGTCCATATCCGGTGCAGGCGTAGGAACATTGAGAGGAGTCTTCCTTAGTACGAGAGGACCGGGAAGAACGCACCGCTGGTGTACCTGTTATCGTGCCAACGGTAAACGCAGGGTAGCTAAGTGCGGAGTGGATAACCGCTGAAAGCATCTAAGTGGGAAGCCCACCTCAAGATGAGTGTTCCCATGGCATAAGCCAGTAAGGTCACGGGTAGACCACCCGTTAATAGGCGCTAGATGGAAGTCCAGCAATGGATGTAGTCGAGGCGTACTAACAGACCGAGGGCTTGACCTCACACTCAGTCCATCAACGGACAAGCAATGGCTGTGTGCACAGCCGCACTTCTCTCTATTCAGTTCCTCAAGGAACTCAAACAACACAATATTTAAGCAACGTAAGCTTTCCTGGTGTCTCTGGCGCTGTGGTCCCACTCTGACCCATCCCGAACTCAGTCGTGAAACGCAGCTGCGGCGAAGATAGTGAGGGGGTTGCCCCTTGTCAAAATAGCTCGATGCCAGGTCCTTACTTGAA